>JAIBHM010000199.1 GCA_020028535.1 Armatimonadota bacterium
CTACGTCGTTTCGGCCGCGCCTGAAGAAGTGGTCACCTCCGCCCTGGCGGCCTGGGTGCCCGCTGATCACATCATCGCCACCCGATTCACCTACCACGCCCAGACGGGCGAGATCGAATCGATCGTGCGCGTTCCCGCCGGGTTTGGCAAGGTCGCCGCGGTGGACGCGCTGCAGGTGCAGCTGGGCATTCCGCCCGAGCGGATCGTCTACGTGGGCGACGGAAATTCAGACATACACGTTATGCTGCACGTCAATCGGCGCGAGGGATTCACCATAGCAGTGTCGGAATCCAAAGCCTTAGCCCAGATTGCCAAACGCACGGTTCTGAGTGACGATGCCCTCAGTGTCCTGGTGCCGATCCTGGAAGAGATCGCGGGGTTTGACGCGGGACAGATTCGCGCCTTATTCGAAGACCAGGGCCTGATGATTCAGGAGTGGGAGAAGGTGCGAACCGACTGGGTGACGATTCGGGAGAACGAGCCCCCGGTCGATGGTCGGGGAGGCGGGATTTGAATCAATCAGGTACAGCGGCAGGATGGTGGCACGGACTCCCCCGCACTGTAAGTGCGGAAAAATCCAGTCCCACCAGTCATCAGGGATCTCAGTGGTCGCATTTTCTAAGGAATTTCGAGGAGTGCAGGCCGCTCCTGCGACTCTTGAGGCACCAGTATGGAGCAATATGGCTTGCGCTCGGCTTGGCTCTCTCCGACGGTAGGAGTTCGGGAATCCAAAATGGAAATTTCCGCCTAATCGAGCCAGTACCACCGATCGGGGAGGGGAGACCCATGCTTACACGACGTGATGTCCTCCGTAGATCCGCGGGGATCGCCGCCGCGGTCGCGGGCGGCCGGCTGTTGGCTCCCTATCTGGCGCCTTCCGCCTTCGCCAGACAGGGGACCCCGCTTCCTCCGCCGGAGACGACCACGATCCGGCTCGGCACCTTGCCGTGCGACCATCCGATCATGGCGTCCGAAGCCTTCCTCCAGCAAGAAGGCTTCACGCGAACGGAGATCCTCGCCGGCCGACAACTGGCCAGCGGGCGCGTCGATATCGACGTGGCCTTCAGCGTGTTCGACATCGCGCAGCTGCTGGAAAGCGGCCTGCGCATCGTCTTGTTCGCCGGCCTCCACCCCGGGTGTATCGAGATCTGGGCACAGCCCGGGATCCGCTCGCTGCAGGACCTCCGGGGCCGCACGCTCGTCGTCCGGTCGAGGACGCTCGGTGACTTCGGCTATAGCTACACGGCGATCGCCCTCAAGCACGCCGGGATCGATCCGGCCCAGGTCAACTGGGTCGTCCAGCCGGACGCGAACCCGGTCAACCTCTTCCTCGAGGGACGGAACGACGCCGTGCTCGCCACGACTGTCGGCACGGCCGCCCTGCACGCGGACCCCGCCAATCGCGGCCACGTCATTCACAACCAGCTCATGGACCGGCCGTGGTCCATCCTGCCCTGCTGTCTGCTCGTCGCGAAGCAGGAGTGGTATCGTGCCAACCCCGTCGCGGCGAAACGCGTCGTGCGCGCCATCCTTCGGGCTGCCGACGCCCAGACCGCGAGCCGCTTCGACGCCGTCAAGCGCGTGACGGACCGGGGCCTCTTCGGCGGACCTGCGAACTTCAACAACGTCCTCTTCGCCGCGAGCATGGTGCCGGCGAACTGGCGCGACCTGGACCTGGAGCGCAGCATCCGGTTCTACGGACAGCTGCTCGCTGACGTCGGTCTCCTCAAGGTGAGTGTGGACGACATGGTCCGGACGATTGACCTGCGCATCCTCCAGGAGCTGCGCACGGAGCTGCGGCGGTCTTAGTTCTTATTTCGCCTGCACGAAGATGGCTTTCGCGTGATCTGACGACAGCATGTGATCGGTGCCGGCGGTGCGGACGCGGACGCCGCCGCGGGTTGTGCTGGAAACAACCTCAACTCGGTCCCGGGCAGCATGCCGGAACCGGCGAGGTCGAGGCGGGATCGCCGGGTTGCTGTCACTCACGCGCACGATCGTGCCTTTCTGCCCACGATCGTGAGAATCGGCGGGTTGCCGAGCGACCGAGGGAAAAGTGTGCTGTCGGCACCGTAGACGTTGTCCGGCAGCCGCTCGTCGTGGAATGACGTCGCCGCCTCATCGGTGAGGGGGAGCATGCCCCCGGGATGGCTGGCATTCATCGTCCCGAGGAAGACGCTGCCTCGCTCCGCGCCGAGGGGCCGCAACCCAAAGCCGGACCGGGCGACGCTTTCGGGGAAGACGATCCGCAACATGGTCGCGGTGCTGTCCGCCATCCTGCAGCTCCGCGGCGGAGGACTACGAGCTCCTGGACCACAACCCGCTGGCGGCGCTAGATGCGGGGTTTGAGTGGTCGGGGAGGCGGGATTTGAACCCGCAACCTCACGGACCCGAACCGTGCGCGCTGGCCAAATTGCGCTACTCCCCGACGCCACCTCATTGTACTGCCGTCCGGTGTATCCTGCCAACTCCTCGGCAGGCTGGGAAGCACGCGGCAACCGATCTCCTGTAAAAATAACGAAGCCGCCGGCCTTCACGGCCCGCGGCCCGAAGGATAAGCTGGACTTCGATTAGGAACCCGGGGTCTCCCCTTCTCCGTTCTTGCGCGGACTGACCGCCTGTTGGAGCAGGTCTCCGGCAATGTCTCCAATCGTGACGCGGCCTTCGTCTTCCTGAGCCTTCAAGACGTCGCGCACCCGGCGGCGCTCCTTGTCGCGCTCCATCTTGCGGATGGACAGCGTCATGCGGCGCTCGTCAGGCCGGATCTCGGCCACCATCGCCTCGATCGCGTCTCCGGGCTTGACGACGTCCTCGACCTTCGCCGTTCGCTTTTCGGCAAGCTCCGAGATCGGGATGAAGGCGTCCAGATCGCCCAGGCGCACGAACGCGCCCGACGCGACGGTGCGCACGATTTTCCCGCGCACGACGTCACCGGAGCGGAAGCGCTCCTGGGCACTCTGCCATGGGTCATCGAGAATCTGCTTCAGCCCGAGCGAGATCCGCCCGGTTTCCCGGTCTGCCCGCAGCACCTGTACCCGGAGGTGCTGGTTCCGGCGGAGCACTTCAGAGGGATGCTTGATGTACGTCCACGACATCTCGCTGATCGGCAGCAGGCCGTCGGCGCCGCCGATGTCGATGAACGCGCCGAAGTCGGTGAGCCGCTTTACCGTTCCTTCGACGACGTGGCCTTCGCGCAGCGAGGTGAACAGGTCTTCCTTGGCCTTCTTGCGCACGTCCTCCACGGCCAGGCGGTGCGATAACACAGCGCGGCCCTTTCCGCGGTCCACTTCGAGCACTTTGAGGGGAATCGACTGGCCGACGAACCACTCGAAGCGGCGGCCTTTCGCCTGCGTGAGGTCGACGTGCGAGCCGGGAACGAAGCCGCGCAGGCCGAGGTCGACGACCAGGCCGCCTTTGACCTTGTCGACGACCATGGCGTGGAGCACCTGGCCAGCCTCCTGCGCTTCCTGGATGCGGCGCCAGGCCATCTCCACGTCCGCGCGGTGCTTGCTGAGGATGATATTGCCCTCGTCGCCCTCGGTACGCAGCACCATGACGTCGATCCGGTCTCCCACGTTGACATCGGGTGCGGCGCCGGGCTTGGACATCTCCTGCGCGGGGATCAGCCCCTCGGACTTGGCGCCGACGTCCACCAGCACGCCCTCCGTGTCCACGCGCACGACGGTGCCCTGGATGATCTGACGCTCGGCCAATTGCGGAACCGCCTTCGAGAGATCGA
>JAIBHM010000200.1 GCA_020028535.1 Armatimonadota bacterium
GATGCTGGGCGATGATCTCCTCTCCCTCGGCGAGGTGGAAGTCGAGCTGCTCCGCAGACTGCTTCCACCTTCCGGCCGTGCGGCGGTTCCGGTGGGACCCTTCACAGATGGATTGCCCACCGCCCTCGTCCTGGGTGGCGAGCCGCTCCGTTCCGGATGGAACGTCGTCGCGCTGTTCAACTGGAACGACACCCCGCTCGTTGCTGAGCTCGATCTCGAACACCTGGGGCTGTCCCGGAAAGCCTTTCATCTCTACGATGCGTGGGACGGAGCACACATTGGACCAACCTCGGGAGCAGCCCGGCTGCCGGCGATACCGCCCCACGGTGTCCGCCTGGTCATCGTCAGCCCTGTTCTGGACCGCCCCCAGGTCATCGGCTCGACCATCCATCTGCTCGGCGGCGCGCTCGACGTCGCAGAGGAGCATTGGGCGGGCAACACGTTGAGGATTGCGGTGCACAGCACAGGTGAGCGCGCAGGAACCATCGCCATTTTCGCCCCGCCTCGATTCTCTTTGTCCCGGGCGGACGGGTCCGAGGTGACGGATGCAGGTGGCGGGCTCTGGCGAGCGAGTGTAAAGTTCAAAGATCTCACAGACATCAGCATCCGGTGGAAGGTGGCGCCATGATCCGTGTGGGGATGATCGGCGCTGGGAACTTCGCGACCGTGCATCTGCGCGCCCTCGCGCAGGAGCCGGACGTTGAAATCGTGGGCCATGTGTCCGCCTCGGGACAACGAGCGCAGGCAAACGCTCTGGCCTATGGTGGCAGCGCGTTTGCCGGCGTGGAGGCATTCGTTGACGAAGCGCACCCTGACGCCGTGTGGATCTGCACTCCGCCGGTCGCGCACGGCCCGATCGAGGAGGTCCTGATCCGCCGCAAGATCCCCTTTTTCGTCGAGAAGCCCCTCGCCGCTGACCTGGAGACCTCTGAGCGCATTGCGCGGGCGCTCGATGCTTCCGGAATCATCGCCGCCGTGGGCTATCACTGGCGGGCGATGGACACGATCCCGGGTGTGCGGAAAAACCTCGCCTCCCGGCGCGTGCTGATGGTCAGTGGTGCCTGGCTCGACGCGCCCCCTTCCCCTGCCTGGTGGTACCGGGCCGCAACAGGTGGTGGTCAGATGCTGGAGCAGGCGACTCACCTGATCGACCTGGCGCGGCTTCTCGTAGGTGAAGCTGAGGTTGCCGCGTCGGTGACCACAGGCCGGGCGCCTGGAGGACCGCCGGACGCCGATGTCCCCGCGGCAAGCACAGCGCTCCTCCGCTTCGCAGACGACGTAACCGGGGTCATCAGCGCCACCTGTGCGCTCGCCATGCGCGCCGCTGTGCATCTGCAAATTGCCTGCGAAGGACTCTTCATCACGATCGCCCGAGATGAGGTTGTGTACGAGGATGCATCCGGGCGTCGTCGGGTTCCCCTCGGGAATGACCCATACGTTGCCGAAGACCGGGCGTTCCTGGCCGCGCTCAACCGGAACGCTCCCTCCCTGCTGTTCAGCCCGTATGCCGACGCGCTGCGGACGCACCGGCTGTGTTGGACGATCACCTCAATGGCAAAGGGCAGGCGCTAGACGACCGTCGAAGTCCCGCACCAACTTCAGACACGCAGTGGCAGGAGGTGTTCACGATGGAACACCGCTTCTTCCGCATCTCCGCGGCACTGATCCTCGCACTTGCGTCCCTTCTTGTGCTCGCAACGCGGAAACCGGCCGACTCCCAGAGCCGCGTCGTCCGCACTCAGGCCGTGGAGATCGTCGACAGCACCGGAAGCGTACGCATTACGCTGGATGCATTCGGCGGCAAACCCGGGGTATGGCTGTACGACGGCAGCCGCCAGCGCCGGCTGGGCCTGACGATCAGCGCCCGGGGCGTGCCGGAAGTCACGCTCCTTGACCCGGAAGGACGACCCCGGTTGCTCCTGCGCGTGGGCGCCGAGCGCGCAGCGGAATTGCGTGTGACCGATCCGTTGGGCCGGCCGCGGATCGGATTATGGATCGACTACCGGGACGATCCGGGGTTCTGGATGTTCGACGGCCTGGCCCGGCCGCGTATCGGGATGAAGGTCAGCGGGGGCGACCCGAGGATCTGGCTCTTCGAGAATGAGACGGGAAGAGTGACATTCGTGGCACCCTGAGGAACCACCGGCGGCGCCGGCCCCACCAGCGCGAGCGCGATCGCATCTTCGAGATCGCGCGGGGCGCTGCCGATGAAGTTGTTGATGAGAATGGAGAAAATCAGCAACTGTCCCCCCTCGCCTGTCGCGTAGCCTGACAGCCCCGTGACGCCCGTCAGCGTGCCGGTCTTCGCGCGAACGTTCCGCTCGGCCAGCGTACCCACCATGCGAAAGCGCAGCGTGCCGCCGACGAGGCGGTCTGCGACTCCCGCGATCGGCAGCGCGTCATAGAATTGCTGGAACCAGGGCTCGCGCCTGGCAGCCACCAGCACAGCCGTCAGGTCTCTCGCCGACACGAGGTTGAGTCGGGAGAGGCCCGAGCCGTCTCGGAGCCGTTGCGCGGTGGGATCAAGACCTACCCGCACAAGATGTTCGGCGACCACCTGCATGCCGATCTGCCAGGAGCCTTCGCCGTAGACGTGCCGGCCCAGCGTTTTGACAAGGATCTCGGCGATCCCGTTGTTGCTGAGCTTGAGAAACGGGATGGCAAGCTCAGACAAGGGCATCGATTCCAGCGCAGCCACTTCGCGCGCCGACAGCGGGGCCGTGCCAAAGGCCGTAGGGTTGTCAACCCGAATTCCACGCCGCTCGAGGGCGGCGCGAAAGACATCCGCAGCATATGCGGTTGGTTCCCAGACACTGATGAGGCGGCGCACGGTCGTGGCGTCGGATGGCAGATTGCCGGTGAGCATGATCGCGTTCGTGCCGTGCACCCGCTCGACGAGCACGCGCAATTCCGAGCCTGGTTCTCCCGTGATCACCTGGTTCGTGATCCGCACGTACCCGGTCGGAGGTGTGAGCGCCATCTGCGCCGGCGCACCGGGACCGTTGCCGGGTTGGAGCTCGACGAGGACCGATCCGGCGTCAAAATCCTCATCGGGGGATACCGTGAGGGCAGAGACCTGGGCGGCGAACCCAAAACTCTCATCGTCCCACGCCCAATCGGGACCCAGCCGGACGTCATCGAACCAGGTGTCATCGAAAACCAGCCGCCCTCGCACGCGCGTGATTCCGAGATTCGCCAGCGCCGCGGCCAGTTCGTCCCAGCGCTGCGGAAGCATCGTGGGGTCGCCTGTTCCCTTTACATACAGATTGCCTTCGAGAATCTGTCCCTGCTGACGGCCGCTGCTCAGGAGCATGGTCCGAAATCGATACTCTGGACCCAGCGTGGCGAAGGCTGCCGTGGCGACGAGCAGCGGCCGTCAGCAGGGACAGATTCTCGAAGGCAATCTGTATGTAA
>JAIBHM010000009.1 GCA_020028535.1 Armatimonadota bacterium
CTCGGACGCGAGGTGGTGAAGATCGATACGGCAGATGTCGGAGCGTGGCTGCGGATTCAGCTTGACCGGGGAGGTAAACGCGAAAGGCGGGATAAACCCGCCTCTTCTGGCTGAGCCCCTTCCGGCAGGCTGGTTATCGCGTCCGTCCCCGGCGATTCCATTCATCGAACCACGGGACGGCGTCAACTTCGACCTACCCCCCACCATTAGGATGAACTGGCGGGGCGGCCGGGCTCAGAGATGGCCGCCTTCAGCTTTTTCCCATCCTGCCCGGGTCGAACCGAGACCCCCCGGCGGGGGTGTGGTACGAAACTTGCTCTTTTGCAGCATGTAAGGTTGAGGGAAGGACGGCAGAACCCGTGATGCACGCAGTAGACGAGAAGGAAGCCAGGGAAGTCGTCGCCTTTCAGGCCGTGAGGGACGATCCCAAGGCGCTGGAGCGGCTCGCCGCGCGCGGGGTCCGAAACTTCCTGCTGGCCAGCGGCGACGGGCTGCTCATCGACGCCGTCACTGCCAGCAAGACCCTCGATCTCGACGAGGTCGCCGCACACGCCGCCACGGCCCTCAACTCGATCCGGACCAAGACCGATGCCCTGAGCATGGGCGCCATGAAGGGGATCGTGGTGGAGTTCAGCAGCGGCGAGTCGGTGATCCTCGACCCCATGGGCGATGATGCTATGGCTGTCTACCTATCGGAATCGGCGGATGGCCTCGCCCAGCTTGCCCAAGAGTTTCCACACATGTCGGACGTGGCCACTGCAGGGCACGAGTTCCTCAAGCATCGGGCGGCTGCTGCTCCCACACCGGCCCCAGCCAAAGTAGCACCGGAGACGAATGGAGCCGAGGCCTCAGTGATTCATATCGAACCCACGCGGCCTCGACAGCCGTCGCGCCCATACGTCATCCCGGCACGGGGGCCGTCAACAATGAATGGGGCGGCAGCGGCGACACCCACTCCGGTACCGACTGTGCCCGCTCCTGCATCGATGACCGCAGGCAATCGGCTCATCTTGCGAAGCGCGGATCTGGAAACCGTGGGCTTCACGGCCACGGCCGTCGTGGAGCTGGTTCTCGGCGATCGGGAGGCGGTGGGGAGGGCGGTAGGGCGAAACGTACCCGACCAGTACCTCGCGCTGGCAGCGGAGGCGACGATCCGGGCGGTGACGGAGTTCCTGCCCGCAGGCTATGCGGTGGTGCTGCAGAATATCCAGCCGGTGTCGTCGGCCACTGAGGTAGCGGTGTGGGCAAACATCATGTTCATCTCGCCAAAGGATGAGCAACTGCTGCCGGGGATCGCTCGATTGGACAGCCAGCCGACACTCTCCGCAGCGAAGACGGTGCTCAGCGCCATCAACCGGCGGCTCGAGCTCGCGCTCGCCGCAGAATAGCGAACATACGCAGGTGAGGGGAGGACGGCTGAGCAAGCCGCCCTCCCTGTCGCTTTTCTGCTATGGCGCGGTCATCCAGGTACGCCGCAGGCCGAGGTATGAAGTATTCGGCCAGTGCTCGAATCCCCGCACGGTCCTGCGCACGGCCTCGAACTGCGTGGAGTGGTAGATGAACACCATCGGCACCGTGTCCAGCAGCCGGGCCTGCGCCTGCTCGTAGAGCCGCTTGCGCTGCCCCTCGTTGCTCACCGCGCGCGCCTGCTCGACCAGCTGATCGAACTGCGGGTCGGCATAGTTGACGAGATTCAGGCCGGCCTTGCTGTGAAAGTTGTTGTAGAGGAAGTCGTCCGGATCGCTCTGGCCGGATGTCCCCAGAATCGTGAGCACGTACTTCTTCTGGAACACCGTGGGCAGGTAGACGCTCCAGTCCGCCGCGGTGATCTTCAACCGGATTCCGATCTTGGCCAGCTGCGCCTGGATGATCTCGGCCGGTGTGCGCAGAAAGTCGTAGGTGCTCGTCACGTACAGATCGGCCTCGAAACCGTTCGGGTGGCCTGCCTCCGCCAGGAGGCGCTTCGCCCGGTCCAGGTCTACCTTGTTGTACGGGCTGCGGGTCGTGGCGAAGAAGTTGCCGGGCGGGATGGCCGTGCCGGTCGCCACGATGCCGCCCACCTCGAACAGCGCCGTGTCCACGATCTCCTTCTTGTCGGTCGCGTACGCCATCGCCTGGCGCACCTTCACGTTGTTGAACGGCGCCACCTGGTTATTGATATACAGGCTGCGGAAGTTGGCGGAGAGGCCGCCGACGACCTCGACGTTCGGGTCGGCGCGCAGCGCCTTGACCTCCGAAGACGGAACGTATTCGATCCACTGCACCGATCCCGCGCGCAGCGCTGTGGCCCGCGCCACAGCGTCCGGCAGGAAGACGAACTCGATGCGGTCGAGGTACGGGAGGCGGCGGCCGTTCGCGTCAACCTCCCAGTAGTCTCCGCTGCGCACCAGCGTGAGCCGCTGCTGCGGCGTGTAGCCGACGAAGCGGAACGGTCCGGTCCCCGTCGGGTTGGTATGCAGGTCGCCGTCCCGGGACACGACTTCCCGGGCGACGATCACGTTGAGCGAGGACGAGAGCTTGGCCAGCAGCGGGCTGAAGGGCCGCTTCAGCTTGATCACGACGGTGTTTGGCCCCGAGGCCGAGACAGTGTCCACCTCCGCAAAGTCTTGCACCCGCGGGGACTTCGTATTCGGGTCGCGGATCCGATTGATGGAGTAGACGACGTCCTCCGGCGTCATCACGCGGCCGTTGTGGAACTTCACGCCGCGGCGGATCTGGAACGTCCAGGTAATGCCGTCCTCGGACGTCGTCCACGATTCGGCCAGTCCGGGGATGTACCGGCCCTGCGAACTGTACATCACCAGCGTGTCATACACGTTCTCCATCATGTTGCGGGTGGCCGTGGCGGTGGACAGGTGCGGGTCCAGCCCGACCGGGTCGGTCTGCATCCCCGCCCGCAGCGTCCCACCGTAGCGTGGTCCCGGAGCCTGCGCCGCGGACGGCATGAGTATGCCGGCCACGAGCCCTCCAACAAGCAGGACAGTCAACAGTCTTCGCAACACGTACATCCTCCCCACTCCCTCCTGAGTCTGTCTTACCTTCCAGCCGCGTGCGGGTCGAACGCGTCGCGGATGGCATCCCCCAACAGGTTGAAGCCCAGCACCGTGATCGTGATCGCCATGCCCGGCCCCAGCGCCGGCCATGCGGTGAACGTCATTACAGCACGGCCTTCCGCGATCATCTGGCCCCAGGTGGGAGCCGGCGGCTGCGTGCCCAATCCGAGGAACGACAGCGCCGCTTCAGCCAGGATGGCCAGGGCGAGGCGGAGCGTGCCCTCGACAATAATGGGCGCGACGGCGTTGGGCAGGATGTGCCGGACCAGGACCCGGCCGTCCGCCGCCCCGATGACGCGCGCCGCGTCCACGTACTCCTCGTGACGGATCGAGAGCACCGCTGCGCGCGCCACGCGAGACAACGGCGCGGTGTAGACGATCGCAATCGCGAGCACGACGTTCCAGAAGCCTCCGCCCAGGAACGCGAGCAGGCCGATCGCCAGGAGAATCGCCGGAAAGGCGAGCAGCACATCGGCGAACCGCATCACTACGGCATCAAGCCAGCCCCCGAAGAAGCCGGATACAGCGCCCACTGTCCCGCCGACCGCAAGAGCAAGACCGACCGACAGGCCCCCCACGGCGAGCGAAATACGCCCGCCGTGGAGCACACGGGTCAGCGTGTCGCGCCCGTAGATGTCGGTGCCCAGCGGATGCGCCCGGCTTGGGCCCTGCAACCGGTCAACCGGCGCGATCGCGATCGGATCATAGGCCGAGAACCACGGCGCGAGCGCCGCGCCCGCCACGACGATCATGATGAGTACGCCCCCGATCCGCGCGCCGGGATGGCGCAGCAACCGGTGGCGCAGCCGCGACCGGGGCCGCGGGATGGGCCTACTCGTAGCGGATTCGAGGGTCAAGGAATCCATAACACACGTCGACGATCAGATTTACCAGCACGAATGCGAGCGCGATGGCGAGCACGGCGCCCTGGATCACCGGGTAGTCGCGAAGGTTGATACCCTCGAGCGCGTACCGCCCTACGCCCGGCAGGCTGAAGATCTGCTCGATGATCACCGTGCCGCCGAGCAGGGTCCCGAATTGCAGACCGACCACCGTGACAACGGGAATCAGCGCGTTCCGCATGGCATGATGGAGAATCACCCGTCCCTCGGCCAGCCCCTTCGCGCGCGCCGTCCGCACATAATGGCGGTTGAGCACTTCGAGCAGGCTGCTGCGCACGATCCGGGTAATGGCCGCGGCCAGCACAAATCCCACCGAGAGGGCCGGCAAGATCATGTGCAGGAGGTTCCCTATCAGGTTCTCGCGGGGGGCGATGTACGCCGTCGGCGGCAGCACCCCAAGCCTCAACGCGAAAAACAGGATGAGCAGAATCGCCAGCCAGAACGATGGAATGGACAACCCCACCATGACGAACCCGGTGGCCAGGTAATCGGCCGCCCTCCCGCGTCGCACCGCGGCCAGCACACCTACGGGGACACCTACGCACAGGGCGACGAGCAGCCCCAGCGCTGCCAGCTCGATCGTAACCGGAAATCGTCGCAGGAGCTCCCGTCCGACCGGAAGTCCCGTCCGCAGGGACTTACCGAGGTCGCCCTGCGCGACGCCTCCGAGGTATTCAGCAAACTGGACGGGAAGCGGACGGTCGAGCCCGAACAGCCGGCGCAGCTCATCGACCCGCTTGGGGGAGATGGTCGCCTCCAGCCCCACCAGCTGCGTGACGACGTCGCCGGGTACCAGCCGGATCAGCAGAAAAACCGCGAGCACGACACCAAAAACGGTCGGTACCGCCAGGGCCAGCCGGCGGGTGAGATAACTCCCCAAGAATGTCACTCCCGCGAGTTTCAGTGCGTTTTGACGACCGTGCAACACCCTCCTGCTACATCGTCTGCGGGCGGAAGGTCATGCCGTTTGACCAGGAGGGCCGCGCGCACGCCTCAGGCGTCCAAAACGCGGCACGTTTTGTGCTAGTTGGTGGGAAGTAGGAACCCCCTAAGGAGGGGTGACACAGGCCATGCGATGCGGGCTACGGACCCACCTCGACCGGTCCCGCCGCGGAAGCCCTCGCGGTAGCGGCCTCCTGCTGCTCGCGCTTGCGATCATGGCGATGACGCCCCAGCACACCACACAGGCGGCTGGACCCGAAGCATCCATCCTGAGCGCGATCGGCCGGCTCATCGTTGATGACAGTCGAATGTGCACCGGTTTTGTCGTTCGCTCAATCAGGCGGCAGTTCGGGAGCGGGTACAGCTCTCCCGTGGTGGTGTACGAGAATTGGCTGGCCACGGCCGGGCACTGCCGTGGGGAGGAAATGATCTTCCGACAGGGTGGTACCAATCACGAGATTGTTCGCATCATTGGGTATAGCTCCGCGGACACTAGCGGGTTCGACATTATGCTCCTGGTCTTCTTCACGTATCTGCCGATTACCGCACTCGAACCCGCATTTGGGGAGTATCCGAGGATCGGCGACAAACTCATGCTGGTCGGCTACGGTCACAATGCGCTCATGATGCGGGTAGGTCCGCTCAGGGGATACGATGATCGCGGACACATGGAAATCGAGGGGTATGCCAGCGCAGGCAACAGCGGCGGGCCGGTGCTGATCGCCGGAACGCGCCGGGTCGTCGGAATTGGCATCGAGACGACGGTTGATCGCCCGCAAGGCGCATCGTCTCTCTACTGCCTCGTGGCCCCATGCGGGGTCAAGCCCCCGTACGTGGCGGCGCACATCGACCGATTCCTGGGTGTAGCCAACTTCCGCGACGCCGCTACTGCGACGACTCCCCCCTGAGTGTTCCCGCCACAATCGCCTACCGGCACACGGCTCCCCGTGATGCGGAGGTCACCAGCCTGGCGTACTTGGCGAGAGCTCCGGTTCGGTATCGCGGCTCGGGTTTTCGCCAGCCGCGCAATCTGCCGGCCACCTGTTGAGGCGTCAGCGTCACATCCAGCCGGCGCTGCGGAATGTCGATCGCGATCATGTCTCCGTCCCGCACCACCGCCAGCGGCCCCCCGGCTGCCGCCTCGGGTGCGACGTGGCCGATCATCAGCCCTTTGGTCGCTCCAGAAAAGCGCCCGTCGGTAATCAGCGCCACGTCCTCACCCAGCCCGGCTCCGACGATCGCGCCGGTCACCGCGAGCATCTCGCGCATGCCGGGTCCGCCTCTCGGCCCTTCGTACCGGATCACGATCACGTCACCCCGTGTAACCCGTCCACCCACGACGGCATCAAACGCATCCTCCTCGCTCTCAAACACGCGCGCGCGGCCGCGGAATGTCTGGCGGCGCACGCCCGCGGTCTTCACGACCGCGCCATCGGGCGCGAGGTTTCCGGTGAGTATCGCCAGCGTCCCACTCGCTCCGAGTGGCGCTTCGGATGTACGAACGACATCTTGATGCTCAGGCCGGTGGGCGTCCCGCAGGTTCTCGGCCAATGTCTTGCCGGTGACAGTCCGCGTGTCACCGTGGAGATGCCCTCCGTCGAGCAATTCACGGAGGACGACCGGCACGCCGCCGATGCGGTCCAGATCCGCCATCACGTAGCGTCCGCCCGGCCGCATGTCGGCGATGTGCGGCGTGATCCGGCTGATCCGGTCGAAGTCCTCCAGCGACAGTTTGACACCGCTCTCTTGAGCGATGGCCAGCAGATGCAGCACCGCGTTGGTCGATCCCCCCATCGCCACGAGGGCGGCGATCGAATTTTCCAGTGCGGCCCTGGTAATGATGTCACGCGGGCGGGTGCCCTCGCGCAGCAACCGGACCACAGCCTCGCCGGTTGCGCGGGAGAGCTCCGTCCGCCTCGGATCGGTCGCGGGAATCGAGGCGCCACCCGGCAGGGCCATCCCCAGGGCCTCGATGCAGGCGGCCATGGTGTTGGCCGTGTACAGGCCGCCGCAGGACCCGGCACCCGGACAGGCGGAGCATTCGAGGCGATAGAGATCTTCCGCGCTCATCTCTCCCCGCGCGTGCGCACCGACCGCTTCGAAGACATCCTGAATCGTGACGTCGCGCCCGTCGAAGCGGCCGGGCATGATTGTCCCCCCATACAAGAACACCGAGGGCACGTTCAAACGACACATCGCCAGCAGCATCCCCGGAAGGCTCTTGTCACACCCTGCGATGCCGACCAGCCCGTCGAACGCCTCCGCCAGCACCATCAACTCGACCGAATCCGCGATGACCTCCCGGCTGACCAGCGACGCCTTCATGCCTTCATGACCCATCGCGATGCCATCGCTGACGGCAATCGTGGTGAACTCGATCGGCGTGGCTCCCGCGGCCCGGATCCCTTCCTTCACATGCTGCGCGAGGCCATGCAGGTGAAGGTTACACGGCGTCACCTCGTTCCACGATGAGGCGACGCCGATGAGCGGCCGGCGCAATTCCTCGTCGCCGAGACCGGTGGCGCGAAGCATCGCCCGATGCGGCGCGCGCTGCGGCCCCTCGGTGACGGCCATGGAGCGATGACGGATGGAGGGCATCGAATCCGACACGGCGCATACCCCTCTCAGCAGCTCGCAGGTTGTGTCGTGCTTCTTCGCGGGTGAGGAGAGTCCTCGATGCCTGACGCAGTCTCGGTCTTCGGCCTTGGGCTGATGGGCCGGCCGATCGCGCGCACGCTCGCCGGCAAGGGGGTCCACGTCACGGGCTGGAACCGCTCACCGCTCGCAGCAGACCTGACCCGGGGCATTCCGATGGCCGCCTCTCTCGAGGCTGCGGCAAGGTCCGAAATCTGCCTGCTGATCCTCGCGGACTCGGACGCGGTGGACGCGGTGCTCGGGCAGGTGCAGCGCCAGCTCCGGGCAGGTCAGATCGTGCTCGACATGGGGACCTCGGATCCTGCGCGCTCGAAATCACACGCCGCACGACTCGCCGCCAGAAGCGTCGGCTGGGTGGATGCGCCGGTGTCCGGAGGGCCTGAGGGCGCGGCCGCCGGATCCCTGGCGATCATGGCCGGCGGCACGAAAGACCACGTCGCGCGGGTCAAGCCGGTCCTTGATGCTCTCGGTGGCAACGTGGTCCACCTGGGCGGGCCGGGGGCCGGCCACATCGCGAAGATCATCAACCAGCTGATCGTGGGCCTGGCGATTGAGGCGGTGGCAGAAGCTCTGGTGCTTGCGGAACGCAGCGGGCTTGATCCCGGATTGGTTCAACAGGCATTGCGCGGTGGGTTTGCCGACTCGAAGGTGATGCAAATTCACGGCGCCAGGATGATCAAGCGGGACTACACACCCGGGGGCAAGGTGAGGACACAACTGAAAGATCTTCGCATGGCCCTGCGCCTCGCGGAGGCGGCCCGGCTCACCCTCCCCCACCTGGAGAGCGTCGCATCACGATATCAGCAGCTCGTCGATCAGGGCCACGCTGACCTTGATCACTCCGCGCTGCACACGCTGCTCACGAGGTGAGCTAATGTTACCCCACCTCAGTCCGGACCGAGTTACGTTCGATGATCCGACTAGGCTGCGGACCGCTGCGTCTTAGGTGATCATCCCGCGCTCGCGCTTTGGCGCTCGAATGCCCAGCCCCTGAGGGATCTTCCATGCGGTAGCGACTGCGAGAAACACCCACAGCGCGTCATACGGGCTGAGCATGGCGGTGAGCGACGAAAGGAACAGTTGCATGACTTTCGTCGAGAAATATGCGACTCTGGCCGCGCTCTCGGGGCCGAATTGCTTCAGGACGGTCTGCTGCAAGAAGTAGACGAAGATGAAGTACTTGGCAATGACGATGCCGAAGACGCTGGCCCCTACCGCGATGACTTGCAGAGAACGGCCGCGCCGCCCGCGCGCGAAAAGGGCGACGCCCGCTCCCACCGCGAGGCCCAATCCCCAAGCCATGAAGCCGATCTCGTAATCAGTCAGCCGTACGATGATTGCCCACAGCGCGCCGGAGACCACCGCGGCCAGCACACCGCCGACCGTCCCGGAGAGCAGAGACCCCGACGTGATGCGCTGGGCCTCGGCCATGTTCATCATCTCGCCATGCACGCTGTCCACGACCCTGCGGCTGTCCATGACATCCATGCCCATGGCCTGCAGTTTGCCGGCGATCGCGGCCTTGTCCATGCCGGCCTTCATCTGCTGGACTACGAACTGGATGACCTGCTGCGCCTGGTCTGTCTGCGGACCGGCTTTCGCCTCGGTACCCATCAGCCGTCTCCCCTCGCCCCCGAAGTAACATGCACTGCCATCGGGTTGTGTGCCCGCAGCCGCCTGGAAACAGGCCCCTGGAAGCGAGCCCGTGTAAACAAAAAAGGCTCCTTTCGGAGCCCCGAGAGACCTGGCGCGCCTGGAGGGAATTGAACCCCCGCCCCGCTCGTTAGAAGCGAGCCGCTCTATCCACTGAGCTACAGGCGCGTAGCCAGCAATCATCTTATCATACCCGTCCGCGCGGGCCGGCCCCGGTCTTCTTCCGCAATCAGGGGGGCATGAGGTGGTTACCTCGGTCCACTATGCGGATGGAAGCTGTCCGACCCATGGTCTTCAGACCGGTCGCGCTCCTGGGGAGCTGGCGCCGCGACCGCGGTGGAATTGTCACCCTCGCGCTTGGAGTCTACACTCTCATCTTCCTGCTCTGGATGGTGGCGGGATGGGGCGGAGAAACCCGTCGGACGGCCATCAGCGATCTCGCCTTCCTCCCCTCCGGCCTTGCCGCCGCGCTCATGGCCTTACGGGCGAGCAGACATGTGCTCAGTATCCGCAGCCGCCGGGCATGGGTGCTCCTCACTGCCGCCTTCTTGAGCTGGTGGGTCGGCGATGTGGTGTGGACGTACTATGAGCTTGTCCTCGGGGAAGCGCCTTTTCCATCCATCGCCGATGCCGGCTACTTGCTCTTCTATTTACTCGTCCTCGCCGGGCTGATCACTTTTCCCATCGCTCCGCAGAGCCGGATCGAAAGATCGAAATTCTGGCTTGATGCGATCACCGTCCTGCTGGGAGGGTGGATGGTCATCTGGTACTTCGTCCTCGGCCCCACCGCTGTGGAGCAAGACAGCGCGGCCCTGCTCACCGTGCTCTCGGCGGCGTATCCCATCGGCGATCTGGTGCTCATCTTTGGCATCGCGGCGATTCTACTCCGCACCGGTGAAGAAGGACACCGGGGAACGCTGGGTCTGCTCGCGGCCGGCGCCGTATCGTTCCTCATCGCCGATGTGGCGTTCGGATATCTCTCGCTGCAGGAGTCGTACTCGGGCGGAGATTGGCCCGACGCCTTCTGGATGGTCGCGCAGCTGCTCTTCGTCGCCGGCGCACAGTACCAGTCCTGGCAAGCGTCGCGGGAGGAAGTCCGGGACCCCGACCAGGTGATAGAGATCCATCCACTGAGCCCGATTCCGTTCGCCGCTGTGGCGCTAGGATACGTGATGCTCATCGTGGCCGGTCACTCCGCTCCCATCTATCCGCTCGGTGGCCTGATCACGGGCGCCATCGCCGTCACCGCCGTTGTCGTCGCGCGCCAGCTCATGCTCATGAACGAGAACGTCAGGCTCCTCGGCGACCTCCGCTCGCTCGTGCGCAGCGACGGCTTGACCGGCCTGGCCACGCGGCGCTACTTCTTTGAGCTTGCCTACCGGGAGTTCTCGCGGGCCAGGCGATACAACCGTCCCCTCGCCGCGTTGATGGTGGACATCGATCACTTCAAGCCGATCAACGACCAGTTCGGCCACGGTGCCGGGGACGATGTCCTGCGCATGGTGGCGGCCCAGATCCGGGAGGGACTCCGCGAGGCCGATCTTGCCGGCCGGTACGGCGGTGAAGAAGTCGTCGTCCTGCTTCCGGAGACCCCTGAGGAGGCCGCGGTAGCCGCCGCGGAACGCCTGAGGCGGCGCGTGGCCCAGGCGTCGGTGGACACCGCAGGGCACCGCATTTCGGTAACGATCTCGCTTGGTGTGGCCTCGGCCGACGGGTGCGCCGACCTCGGCGGGATGCTGCGGCACGCCGATAATGCCCTTTACCGCGCCAAGGAGGCCGGCCGCAACTGCGTCCGCCGGTACGGCCAGGACAACAAGAAATAAGAGGAGGGGGATCGCTCCCCCTCCTTCTCCCTGGATCCCGCGCCGGGCGCGGGCCGTGCCGTTAGAATTCGAGGCGCAGGGTCGGAATGACCTCGATGAAGAGGTTCGATCCGATTCCGCAACTTTCGCCCGCCGGGCACACCACGATCGTGCCGAACGTCTCAGGCTGAGGCTGCGTGATCACGAAGACCCGGCCATGTCCGCCGATCAGAACGTGCGCATGGGTCGCGCCGCTGAACTCGATGCGGCGCCCCAGCTCAACTGACTCCGGTTCCACGAAGCCGACGATGACGGCGTCGGTCGTCGGGCCCGTAGTAAACACGACCAGGTCATGATCACCCCGGGAGGCCGATTCCAGCCGGGCGTTGGCTTCAGCCAGCGTCATCGTCCGCCCGTTGATGTTCACGAGCGCCGTGCCGATGGGCTGACCCGCGGCGGGAAGCTTGGCAACCGCGAAGACACGGCCTGTAATCCCGGATTGCAGCCGGACGTGCGTAATCCCGGTCATTCCGGCCAGGTCGGCCGAAGTGGGCTCGTTCAGCCGGGTCACGGCGACAATCCTGCGGCTCCCGGTCTCGTCTGAGACCATCAAGAACGTGTGCGCACCAAATTCAGCCTGGGCCGAAGCGGACAGCATCATATTCGCACCGAGGGCGGCGGACACTTCATTGATGCGGCCCTGGGCGCATGCCTGTTCTAGCCGCGCCACCACTTCTGCGAGCGTCATCGTCCCGCCCTGAACCCGCAGGACCGTTCCAGAAATGGGTTGGCCGGAGTCCGATAGACGCTCGACCGCGAACACGTAGCCGCGATTGCACACGCGGATATCGACGAAGTTTACATTCGCCATATCAGCGGTGACGGCGCCGCTCGGCGCGAGGAACGTCACAGCGTCGCCGGTCGTGAACGGGTTCCCGACGAACAGAATGACCGTTGACCCGGACGTCGCCTGCGGCAGTTCCCGTCCCGGCGTCTGCGCCAGCGCGGGCGCTGACAGCGTGGCCGCGAGTACCAGCACTATCAGAAGCACTTTCAGACGCATTGCTTCACCTCCAACAAGAGTCTTCACTAGTCTTCACTTATGCCTTTCCCACTCATCCGCCGGCAAAACGCGGGCGGAAAAATTCGTGGGATCAGACATTTCTGGATGAAACCTGAATCTGAATCAGATTCCGAACTGCGAAGGTTGACGCGCGGTTACGCGATGCGGTGAACGACGAACAGGGACGAGATGAGCGCACCGACCAGCAAGACTGCGGCCACACCCGCGCCCAGGGCGCTCACTTCGGTCGGACGCGATTCCCACCCGATGATACGGCTGAGGCGGCGATACACCTGCCGGAGTTCCATGACCGAGCGGGCGTGGTAATACGACCCGCCGCCGATCTCCGCCATCTCGGTCAACGTCTCCTCGTCGAGGCGCACCCAGATACTGCGCCCGCCGAGGTTCAGGAACGTGCCTTCAGGCGTCCCGATCCCCACTGTGTACACTTTGGCCTGCTGGTCGCGGGCGATGCGCGCCGCGTCTTGCGGGACGACGCCGCGATTGCTCTGCCCGTCGGAGAGCAGCACGATGGTGCCCGGAATGACCGGGGGCTTCGGTGGTGGCGGCGTGGACATGAGGTCGGCGGGGCGCTCCCGGCCGGGCAGGGCATACACTGCTTCCACCAGTCCGTCGCCGATGGCGGTGGCGTACTCGGTCGTCAACAGCCTGATCGCCTCGATTACCCGGGCGCGGTCTGCGGTGGCCGGAACGATGAGCTGCGCGTAACTGCTGAAGGTCACCAGCCCCACTTTCAGGCCGCGGGGAAGCGATGCCACAAACTCCTCTGCCGCCGTCTTGGCAGCTTCCATCCGATTTGGCGGCATGTCGTCGGCCAGCATGCTGCGGCTGACGTCAATCGAGAGGATGATCGTATTCTGGTTGCTGGGGACCGGCATCGGCGCGACGGGACGGGCGAGGGTGATGATGACGGCCAGCATCGCGAAGCCCACAAACCCAGCCGGGAGATGGCGGCGCCACGTACGGGCCTGACGGGCAGCCTGCGCGAGCACCGCGACCTGCGTATAACGCACGGCATACCTCGGCGGCCGGCGCAGCACCCAGAGATACAGCGCCGCAAACGCGGGCAGCAGCAGGAGGCCGAGCAGCATCGCCGGCCATTGGAAGGTCATGAGTCTACGGCACCCTCCGGAACCACATCATCGAGAAGAGTGCGCCCACCAACATAAAGATACCCGCAACGCCGGCCAGGAAGGACGTCACTTCCGTGCGGCGGCGCTCCCATCCGATCGACCGCCCCAACTGCCGGTAGACCTTGCGCAGCTCATCCTGCTGCGAGACCTCGAAGTACCGGCCGCCTGTCGACTGCGCCATCTGCTGTAGCAGTGCCGGGTCAAACGGGACGAGAACGAGCTGGTTGTCCACCGTCATCACGCTGCCGTTGACCGTCCCGACGCCGACGCCGTAGACCTTGACCTTGCCGTCCACCGCCAGTGAAATCGCCAAGTTCGGGTTGACGCCGAGGTTGCTGACGCCGTCGGAGATGATGACAATGGCGGCCGGCGGCAGGTCCACGGGCTTCTGATCCGCCGGGGGCTGGGCCTGAGGCGGTGTAAGGGGTATTTGCTGGGGATTGGGCTGGATGTTCAGGCGTTCGCCGAGCAGCGCTTTGCGGCCAGGTAGCACCCGCAGTGATTCGATGATCGCCGAGCCAACGCCCGTCGCCTGCTGGACCTTGAGACCCGCGATGGCCTCACGCATCACCTGGCGCTCGGTCGTCGGGGGAACGAGGACCTGCGCATAATCACTGAACGCGATCAGCCCAACTTTCGCCGACGCCGGCATGGCCCGCAGCAGATCGAGAGCGGCGGCCTGCGCCGCTTTCAGGCGGTTCGGCTGCACGTCCTCGCCGATCATACTCTTGCTGACGTCGATGGCGATGATCAACGCGGCACGGTTGACGGGAAGCGGGATCGCGGCGATCGGCCGCGCCATCGCAAACGTCAGGAACGCCACTGCGGCCAGGTAGAACGCGACGGGGACGTGGCGGCGTGAGGCGGACGGTCTCGACCACAGCACGCCCAGCAGGTGTGGATCTGCCAGCACTGCCTCACGCTTGCCCGCGCGACGGACCAGGCGCATGTAGCCCCACAGCAGAAGTGGGGGGGCCGCCAGGGCCCACAGCATTACCGGCCAGCCAAATTCCACCGGCCCTTCCTCCGTCGATATTGAATGAACCGCACCAGGGGCTCCACCAGTGGTTCGGCCGTGGAGAGCTCGAGCACGTCGATTCTGCTGGTCCGCAAGGCTGTCTGCACGCGTGAACGCTGCCGGTCCGTGAGCTCCCGATATGCCTTTCGTAGGGCGGGATCAGAAGTGTCGACCCACAACTGCTCCCCGGTCTCCGGGTCTCGTACAAACAGGCCGCCGACGTCGGGTAGTTCCCGCTCCGCCGGATCCTGGATCCACACGGCGATGACGTCGTGCCGGCGCGAGAGTTCGCGCACGACCGGCTCCCACCCTTCGGGTCCGAGAAAATCCGAAATGACGAACACGAGGCTGCGCCGGCGCAGCAGGCGGACCAGGTGCCGCAGACTGCTGCCCAGATCCGGGCCTCCGGACGCGGCGTCCCGGCTCGCCGCCTGCTCGAGGACGTGGATGATCCGCAGGGCATGCGTGCGGCCGCCGCGGGGCGGCACGAACGCCTCACGGCCTGGAAACCCCATCAAACCGACCTTGTCGCCGTGGCGGGTGACGATGTAAGCGGCCACCCCGGCGAACTCGATGGCGCTGTCGCGCTTGAGTTGCCGGCGCGTGCCGAAGCGCATCGACGGCGAGAGGTCGACCAACAGCCAGGCGGTCAATTCCCGCTCCTCGAGATACTGGCGGACGAAGATGCGGTTCATGCGCGCGGTGACGTTCCAGTCGATGCGGCGGATCTCATCTCCAGGCTGGTACTCGCGGACTTCGGCGAGGTCGAGGCTCGGACCGTAGAAGACACCGGTGTAATCGCCGAAGAAATACCCGTCCAGTCGCCGCACGATCTTGAACTGGAGCCGCCTGAGTACGCGCTCAGGTGTTTCCACTTAATCAGCTCTCAAAGCGACACCGGCGTCGGCGCTCTGTCCACGCGAGACATTAGCTCGGCGCCACCGTGCGGCCGGCGGCCTTTTCCCGCTCGTAGGGATCCCCGATGTGCACGCGGGGTGCAGGCACGGCGGCGAGGATGCGGCTCAAGATGACGTCGCTGGTCATGTCCTGTGCGAGCGCCTCATAGGACAGCACGAAGCGGTGGCGCATCACCTCGGGCGCAAGGTCGCGCACGTCCTCGGGGAGCACGAACTCGCGGCCGCGGATCAGGGCCAGCGCCTTGCCTCCAAGGATGAGGTTGAGCGAGGCGCGGGGGCTGCTGCCGAAGGCGACGAACTGGGAGAGTTCCGGCAGCCCGTAGTCTTTCGGCCGCCGCGTGGCGTTGGCGAGCGTCACCGCATACTCCATGATCTTGGGATGCACGTAGACGGCATCGGCGACCTGCTGCAGCTCGAGCAGCTCGTCGACGTGAAGCACCGGTGAGACGTCCGGATGTTCCACGGTCATGCGCTCCACGACGGTGATTTCCTCGTGCATGCTGGGATATGTGATGACGACTTTGAACATGAACCGGTCCACCTGTGCTTCAGGCAGCGGGTAGGTCCCTTCGCTCTCGATCGGATTTTGCGTGGCCAGCACGAGGAATGGATTCGGAAGCGGGAACGTCTGCTTGCCGATCGTCACCTGCCGCTCCTGCATCGACTCCAGCAGCGCCGACTGGACCTTGGCCGGCGCGCGGTTGATCTCGTCGGCGAGCACGAGATTCGCAAACACCGGTCCAACCTCTGTGTCGAAGGTCCCGCTGTGCTGATTGTAGATCCGGGTCCCCACCAGATCGGCGGGAACGAGGTCGGGTGTGAACTGGATGCGCTTGAATGAACAGTCGATGACGCGGGCGGTGGTCTTGATGGCGAGCGTCTTCGCGAGCCCCGGCACGCCTTCGATCAGGACGTGCCCTCGGGCCAGCAGCGCGGCCATGATCCGCTCCAGCATCAGGTCCTGGCCGACGATGACCCGCTTGATCTCGACCAGCACCTTGCGCATGGAGGCCGACGCCTGCTGGAACGTCTCAACAGAGAGAGTCACGGTGCACCTCGCCGGTTCAAGTTGATTGGTTGCATACTACACGCTGAGCAGATATGGGTCAACCTGAGCGCCTAGATCCCCGGGCGCTCTCCCAGTACCACGGTCGCTGAAAAGACCTGCCCATCCCGGATGAACTCCAGCGTCACGGAGTCCCCGATACGCCGGCTGAGGACGTAGGATGCCAGGGAACCGAACGAGGTCAGGGGACGGCCGTCCACGCTGGTGATGATGTCGCCGCCGCGCGGGATATCGCGCGGTCCTCCCGCCCGTCCGCCGCGGAGGCCGGCCTGCGCCGCCGGTCCACCCTCGACGACTTCGAGAATCAGCACGCCGCTGCGCACCGCCAGTCCGAGCTCTGCGACCATCTGGTTGGTGATCGTCGCGCCGACGACACCGATCCACGGATGGCGCACGGTGCCCGCCCGCAGATCCGGGATGAACGTCTTGATTCCGTCCACGGCAACCGAGAGGCTGACCGATCCGTCTCTCGTGATCGCCACGATGAGACCCATCACCTCGCCGCTCGCGTTGACGAGCGCGCCTCCGGAATCACCCGGCCAGACTGTCGTCGACGCCCGCAGGTAGGGAACGCCCGGCCGTGCTTCGAGGTCGAGCTCGATGAAGCCACCCGAGGTGGGACCTTGCTGCCGCCGCGGAGAGCGGCCCAGGGCAATGAGCGTTTGACCAGGATAGAGTACCGACGATGATCCCAGCGTGGCTGCGGGCAGCGGCCGCCCAGGCGCGTCGACTTTGATCAAGGCCGCGTCAAACAAGGAATCGGTTCCGACCACGCGGGCCGGGAGTGATTCACCCGTTGAGAGCGTGACGTCGATCTGCCTGGCGCGGGAGACGACATGGCTCGCGGTGAGGATGAGGCCATCCGGCTCGATAATGATGCCGGATCCCGAGCCGCGGACCGTCCGGCCGCCGCTATCGGCTACCACCGAGATGAGCACGATCGCCCGGTCGGCATCGAGCACCGTGGGCGACGCCTGCGCAAGCACCCCTTGGGGCGCCGCCAGGACTCCAACCACCAGGATCGTCAGAACCGCTGCAAGCCAGCGCATGCTGCCGTGCCCTCCTCCCCTACCTGCCACTCGACGTAACCTGTCAGACGCCGAATTCACCGGGTGTGTTCAATCCTGTCATCGGCATGTAACGAAATTTCGAAACGATTATGAACGCCCAGGAGCGGGCTCAGCTTCACGAATCGGGGGTCCGGTCCGCCAGCGACGACCCGCGCGTTCGAGCAATTCGTCGGCCACCGCGGGACCCATCGAGCCGGCCGCGTAATTGGGAAAGTCGCGCGGGGGATGCTCCTCCCAGTGCCGCAGCAGCGGATCGACGACCGCCCATTGCAGTTCCACTTCATCCCGGCGGGTGAAGAAAGTCTGCTCCCCCCGGACCGCGTCCAACAGCAGGTGCTCATACGCCGGACGCTCCGCGATGCCCATCTCCGCGTACGAGAAGTCCAGGGGGACGGTGCGGATCTGGCGGCGGTGCCCGGGGATGCGGGCCGCGATCTGCAGGGAGATGCCTTCATCTTCGGTCGTGCGCATGACCAGCACGTTCGGATCCATCTCCGTCATGTCCCACCCGCGGAACATCATCAGCGGCGGCTGCCGGAAGTCGATGACAATCTCCGTTTCCTTGCGCGCCAGGCGCTTGCCCGCGCGCAGGTAGAACGGCACTCCGGCCCACCGCCAGTTCTCGACCTGCAGCCGCATCGCTGCATAAGTCGGTGTGACGGAGCGCGGATCCACGCCCTCTTCCTCACGGTATCCGCGCACCCGCTCCCCGCGGACGAGGCCGGGCCCGTACTGGCCGCGCACCGCGTGTTCGGGGCGCACAGGGGGAATTGCGCGCAGCACCTTGGCCTTCTCATTGCGGAACCCTTCCGCCTCGAAGACCGCCGGCGGCTCCATGGCGATGACCGCGAGCAGCTGGAGCATGTGGTTTTGCACCACGTCGCGCACCACGCCGACTTCCTCGTAGAAGCGCCCCCGGCTGCCGATCCCGATCTCCTCGACGAAACTGATCTGGACGTGATCCACGTAGCGCCGGTTCCAGATCGGCTCGAAGACGGTGTTCGCGAATCGGAACACCAGCATGTTCTGGACGGTCTCCTTACCGAGGTAATGATCGATGCGGAAGACGGCGGCCTCGCCGATGATTTGATCGACCAGGGCATTGAGACGCCGTGCGGAGGCCTCATCATGCCCGAACGGTTTCTCGATGATGACCCGCGTCCAGGGCAACGCGCCGTCTTTGCGGATGAGCCCGATGCGTCCGAGCGCGGTCAGCAGTGGTTCGTACGTGGACGGCGGCGACGCCACGTAGACGATGCGGTTGCCTCCGGTGCGATGGCTGTCCTCGATCTTCTCCAGCGCCTGGGCCAGCGCCCGCAGGTCCTCGTCCTTTGTGGAATCACCCGACACGAAGTAGAGGTGGTCGGCGAACCGGCGCCAGGCATCCTCATCGACCTCGCCGGCCCGGGCGGCCCCCTCCCGAGCGAACGCTCGAAAGTCGTCATGACTCCAGCCACGCCGTGAGAACCCTACAACCGCAAATCGATCGGGAATCTGAGCGTCGACACGCAGCCGGAAGAGGGCCGGCAGGAGCAGGCGCTGCGCGAGGTCTCCGGTCGCGCCCACGATGATGAGCGTGACGGGGTCAGTCACAGGGCGTTGCGCCATGCGTCCCCCCTCTCAGCCGCATCGAACGCGGGAGCATGCCCGGGGCATTCCCGCGAAATTGACCCGAACACACCGCCGTGATAGGCTTGGCAATGCATCGGGGCGTAGCGCAGCTCGGTAGCGCGCGTGGTTTGGGACCACGAGGTCGCCGGTTCAAGTCCGGCCGCCCCGACCAGTCAGGATCCTTCCCCGGGATACAACGCCTAGGGCTGCTTCTCTCGCGCGAGTTCCGTCGTCTGCTTGGGGCGAAGGTCGGCCCGGCCGAGAAAGTCACTGGCGAGGTAGCGTTCAAGGAGATCCGTGATCTGCTGTTCCCGCTGTGTGTTCCCGCTCCGCGCCTCGGCGACCCACGTCTTATCCACGCGATACGACTTCACCTCTCGGCCATCGTGCCAGTGCACCAGCGGATGCTCCTTGGAATCCTCGAGGACGAGAATCTCGATGTTCCCAAGTCCCAGCTTGTTCGCCACTTCCAGCGCGCGATCCAGGACCCACTGGCGCTTGGCGTCGGGCATCTGCCCTGGTCCGATGCCGAGCGTCGAAGCGACGCTCTTGCCGCGGAGAGGGTTCGGATCGAGCGGGGCTGGAGGCGGCATGTCCTTCCGGCGCTTGCGCACCTGGTCCATGACCGATTCCCAGATGTCCAACCCCGCCACCAGGAACGCAAACAGATAAATGAAGAGCACGGCGAACGTGAGCGACCAGTAGGTGAAAAACTTTGCGAGCGGCTGAGGCATCCAGGGCATGACGAGCGTACCTCCCTAAGGTGGGATTTGGGCGCGCGCGGCGGCCGTTCCTCCGGGGAAAATTGCGATATAATACCGAGTACGCTTAAATCCGCCCCGCGGCCGTGCGCGGGGTCCCCAGGAGCCGCGCGCATGCGTCCGATCTGGAAAGGCCACCTGACCTTCGGGCTCGTCACCATCCCCGTCAAGCTATACACTGCCACCGACTCCAAGGATATTCGTTTCCGGCTGCTCCACAAGAGCTGCATGAACCCCATCCAGAACAAGCGCTTCTGCTCCTACCATGACCAGATCGTGGACTGGAACGACGTCGTGCGGGGCTTCGAGTATGCCAAAGGGAAGTTCGTGCCGCTCACGGACGAGGAGCTCGACAACGTGCCGCTCGAGACCGCGGGTACGGTGAGCGTGAGCGCCTTCGTCAGCCTCGCCGACATCGATCCCATCTATTACGACAAGTCGTACTATTTGGCCCCCGACGAGGGCGGCCAGAAGGCCTTCCGGCTCCTGCATGACACATTAGGAGACGCCTCCAAGGTGGCCGTCGGCAAGGTAGTGATTCGAGAGAAGGAGCATCTCGTCTCGGTCCGTCCATTCGACGGGGCCCTCGTCATGTCTACGCTCTACTACGCCGATGAGGTGCGCGAGGTGGAAGACATCCCGGAGCTCCCCGTCCAGGCCAAGATCCACCCCAACGAGAAGAAGATGGCTCTGCAACTCATCGAAGGCCTCGCCGCTGAGTTCAATCCGGGCGAGTATAAGGACGAGTACCGCGACGCCCTGCAGAAGGTCATCAACGCGAAGGTCGAGGGCGAGCCCCTCGAAACGGGTCCGGCGCGCAAGGAAGAGAAGGTTGTCGATCTCATGGACGCCCTGCGCCGCAGCCTGCAGGCCACGCGCAAGGAAGCGCCCGCGCGGCGGGGACGCCGTGCGCTCCCCCGCGCGGCAGCGATGCGGGAACGACACCGCTAGGCCGCGGTGGCCCAGGCGTACATCGGCACCTCCGGCTTCAGTTATCCAGAGTGGAAAGGCACGTTTTACCCGGCCGACCTGGCGCCCGATGAAATGCTGTCCTACTATGGCCGCATCTTCCCCACCTGCGAGATCAACAACACCTTCTACCGCTACCCGAGTCAGGAAACCCTCATCCAATGGGCGAAGGCCGTGCCCGCCACCTTCCGGTTCAGCATCAAAGTGCACCGGCGGATTACGCACCACAAACGCCTCGCGGACGTTGATGCCGATCTGGCATTTCTATACGAGCGGATGCGCGTGCTGGAGGAGCGCCTCGGCGTCCTGCTGTTTCAGCTCCCGCCCTACCTCCGCTACAACCTGACCCTGCTGGAGACGTTCCTCACCCAGTTGCGCCCGGGCGCCCTTCCGGTGGTGGAGTTCCGCCACGAGTCCTGGCGTCGCGAGGACGTCTACCAGCTGCTCGGCGCGCATCGCGTCTCCCTGGTGATCGCGGAGACCGACGAGGAGGAGCAACCGCGCGAAATGGTGGGTCCAATCGCGTATATGCGCCTGCACAAATACCGCTACACCGAGGAGGAGCTGCACGCCCGCGCCGAGTGGATCAGAGGGCAGCTGAGCGAGGGCCGGGATGCCTATGCCTACTTCACGCACGAGGAAGACACCCCCGGCCCGGAATACGCCCGCGCGCTGGCGCAAATGATTCGCGCCTGATCGATGGGACTGGAGGAATACCGCCGCAAGCGCCGCTTCGCCGAAACGCCTGAACCCGAGGGCGCGAAGGCGAAGTCTGCCGGGAGACTGCGCTTCGTCGTCCAGGAGCACCACGCCACACGCCTGCACTGGGATTTCCGGCTGGAGATGGGTGGCACGCTGAAGTCCTGGGCCGTCCCGAAAGGACCCACGCTCGATCCCGATGAGAAGCGTCTGGCTGTTCCCGTCGAGGATCATCCGATCGATTACATGGACTTCGAGGGCATCATCCCCAAGGGCAACTACGGTGCCGGAACGGTGATGGTGTGGGACCAGGGGACCTACGAGTCCCTCGAGGGAGACCCTCTTCAAGGTTACGAGAAGGGCAAGCTGACAATTGTCCTGCACGGCAAGAAGCTCAAAGGCGAGTTCCACCTCGTAAGGACAAAGATGGGAGGCGAGACGCAGTGGCTGATGTTCAGGAAGCGGGACGCCGATGCGGTACCGGGGTGGAAACTTCCGAAGCCGTCGGTGTCAGTGAAGACGGGACGGACCATCGAGCAGATAGCCGCTGAAGAGACGCACCGATGGCACAGCAAGGACGGCGCCCCCGATGAAGGGGAACGCGGACGCGCTCAGACTGCCACCCGGACGGCTGTTTCGCGCACGCGCGGGGCGGCCGGAACGACCAAAGCACTGAAGACCCTCAAGCTCGATACACCGGGCAAGGACCCCTTTCCGAAGAAGATCATGCCGATGCTGGCCACCTTGATCGACAAGCCGTTCGACGATCCGCGGTGGCTGTTCGAAATCAAATGGGACGGCATCCGCGGCATTTCCTATCTGGAGCGCACCGGTCCCCAGCAGCAGGTCATCGTCCAGAGCCGCGGCGGACACGTGATCAACGACAGGTTCCCGGAGATCGTCGACGCCCTGTATGAGCTGGACCTCACCAATGCGGTCCTCGATGGGGAGATCGTGACCCTCGATCCGCAGGGACGCTCGTCGTTTCCGCTCCTCCAGAAACGGGCGGAGCTGCGGGGTCCCGCCAAACCCCCCATCGCCTACTATGTCTTCGACCTGTTGTACCTGAACGGGCACGATCTCATGCGCCGTCCGCTGTCGGAGCGCCGGTCGGCTGTGGAGGCGATCCTTTCCGAGCACCCCGTCGTCCGGCTTTCCAAAACCGTGCCGGGAACAGGGCACGCATTCTACGCCGCTGCACAACAGCTCGGCGTTGAGGGCATCACCGGCAAGCGCGCCGACTCCACCTACCAGCCCGGCAAGCGGACCCCGGACTGGGTCAAGCTCAAGGTCAAGCAACGACTGGAGGCGGTGATCGGCGGCTACACCAAGGGAGCGGGTGCGCGCGCCAAGACGTTCGGCGCGATCTTGCTGGGGGCTTATGAGAATGGCCGGCTCCGCTACATCGGCCGCTGTGGAGGCGGATTTACGGACGCGGAGCTGCGCCGCGTGTACGCACTGCTCAAGGCACGCGTCCAAACGTCTTGTCCTTTTGACACGATCCCGCCAGAGGCGGGCTCGGTGAATTGGGTCCGCCCCGACCTGGTCGTCGAAATCGAATTCGCAGGATGGACGGTGGACGGCGTGCTTCGATTCCCTGTCTACCTGGGTTTGCGGGACGACAAGCCCGCGGCCGAAGTGAAGTTGGAGCGCCCGATGCCGGTTACCGCGGTAGCGAACCCGGGAAAACAGGGAAATCAGGAAACGGAGGAACGCGAAGCCAGCAACGGCGAGAAGCCACCGGCGATGTCCAAAAGCGTCTCGCGCACGATCACGAAGCCGCGGACCACGCACCCGCTGGAGACGGCGCTGCAGCAGGCGGGCCTGCGCGTCGAGCTAACAAATCTCGACAAGGTTTTCTGG
>JAIBHM010000201.1 GCA_020028535.1 Armatimonadota bacterium
TGGGGCGATTCTGGCCGAGTCCGCTGACTTCCAATTCAAGATGATCGACCGCAACAGCCGCGACCTCCTGGAGTTCGAGCAGCGGCGCGGCGTGCGCGTTTTCGTCACGCCGAAGTCGGTTCTGGAGGCGCAACTCAAGGCCTGGGATACGCTCATCCAGCGGAACTCGCAGGCGAATCCCACCTTCGCGCGAATTGTGGCGAGTCAGAGGGCGTGGGCGCAGCGCGTCGTGTCGTGGAAACTGCGGGTGTTTGTGGACAACAAGCCGGCCTTTGACCATTTCTTCAAGAAGAGGTAGTGGCCGGCGGCTGAGGGGTTGGAGATCTTCGAGTCAGGGCGCTCCAGGCGGCTTTTCGGCCGCGGGGTGCCCTGACTTTCTCGTGTTTCCAGAGGAACGTTTAGACTACTAAAGGGGGGCGCTTCCGTTGGAACGCGTCATCCGCAGGATTTCTGCGATCAGTGAGTTCACCGGCAAGGCGGCCTCGTGGATCATCCTTCCCCTCGCGTTCTCCATCGGCTATGAAGTATTCTCGCGCTACTTCTTCAGCGCACCGACGACTTGGGCGTTCGATACGACCCTCATGATGTATGGCGCGTACTTCATGCTCTGCTCAGCCTACACATTGGCGAAAAATGGGCATGTCCGGGGCGATATTTTCTACCGCAACTGGCCGCACCGGACACAGGCCATCGTTGACCTGACGCTCTACATCATAGTGTTCTTCCCGGCGATGCTGGCACTGATCTGGTTAGGGCTGGACTTCTTCTGGGAGTCTTTTGTGATCCGTGAGACGTCCGCGTTCAGCCCGTACCGGCGGCCAATCTACCCGTTGAAGGCCGCCATCCCGGTTGCCGCGTTCCTGCTCCTGCTGCAGGGAGTGGCGGAGGTCCTTCGCTGTATCATTGCCCTGCGCACCGGCCGGTGGCCGGAACGAGATGCGCACCGCCTCGACGAACCTGAGGTGGTCGCGTGAACAACGAAACCCTCGGCATTATCCAGCTGGCTCTACTCACCGTGGCTATCTTCGTCGGCTTTCCGACTGCCTTCACGCTGCTGGCGCTGGGGTTTGTTTTCGGTTATCTGGGCATGGGCCATCTCGTCTTCGATCTGATGGCCGTGCGCGCGTTCCAGGTGATGACCAACGACGTCCTCATTTCGATCGTCCTGTTCATCTTCATGGGGTACGTGCTGGAACGATCGGGGATCATGGACCGGCTGTTTCGCGCGATCCTCGTCGCCGCCGGCCCGCTGCCCGGCTCGTTGGCCCTGGCGACGATCATCACCTGCACAATCTTCGCGATGGCCACCGGAATCATCGGTGCCTCGGTGACCATCATGGGTCTGCTGGCGCTGCCCGCGATGATGCGCCTGCAGTATGACAAACGGCTGGCCACCGGCTCGATCGCGGCCGGCGGAACGCTCGGCATCCTCATCCCGCCCAGCGTCTTGCTCATCCTCTACGCCGCCAACGCCGGTGAGTCCATCGTGCGATTATACCTGGGGGCGTTCGTGCCGGGGTTCCTTCTGTCGGCAACCTACGTCATCCTCATTCTGGTCTTCGCCTTGCTCAGACCGAAGTCGGCTCCACCCCTGCCCGCTGCAGAACGCGATTTTCCCTATGCCCGGAAGGCGTGGATGCTTGTTACCGGCTTGATCCCGATCTCCCTCCTGATCTTTTCCGTCCTCGGATCGATCGCATTCGGACTCGCCTCCCCGACCGAGGCCTCGGCCATGGGAGGGATCGGCGCGCTCGTGCTGAGCGCCGTCTACCGCAAGCTGAACTGGAACGTGTTGAAAACCGCCGTCTTCGGGGCCGCTCGAACCTCGAGCATGGTGCTGACGCTACTCGTGGGTTCCAGCATCTTCTCCTCGGTATTCGCGCGCCTTGGGGGCTCGAAGGTGATCGAGAGCTTCGTCCTCGGCCTTGGCCTCTCCCAGGGGCAGTTCATCTGGCTGATGATGGCGGTCATCTTCCTGCTGGGGTGGCCGCTGGAGTGGACGGAGATCATCATTATCTTCATGCCCCTGTTCTGGCCGATTGCGGCAACGTATCAGATCGATCCGATCTGGCTGGGAATCCTGGTAGCGGTGAACCTGCAGACAGCGTTCCTGAGCCCGCCGGTGGCGATGGCGGCCTTCTACATCAAAGGTGTCGCACCCAAGAGTGTGCTGCTTTGCTGGTGTTCGTCTACCTCTTCCCGCAGCTGGCCCTGTGGCTCCCGAACCTGGTGTTCGGCCGGTGAGAAGCGCGCGCCGGGCCCGCTACATTCCGATTGAAATCGACTTCACCTCCATGTACTCTTCGATTCCCTGATGGCCGCCTTCCCGGCCCATGCCGCTCTCCTTGAAGCCGCCAAACGGGATCTCGTGCGTATATCCGCTCGGATCGTTCACGCCCACCATCCCATTGGTGTAGAAGTACGCCGCCAGTCCAAAGCGCGTGGCGTTTGACCGCGCAATTACCTCAGCCTCATCCTTGAAGGTCATCACCGGCGCCACCGGTCCAAAGATCTCTTCCCTGGCAACGTCCATCTCTTCGCGCACGCTGGTGAGCACGGTCGGCGCGTAGAACAACCCTTTGCTGAGCGCCCCCTCGGTGACTCGGGTGCCTCCGGCCGCGACCTGCGCTCCTTGTCGCACGGCGCTCTGGACAAGACTATCCACCTTCTCGAGGATCTCGCCGTTGATGAGCGGCCCAATCTGCGCGCCCGCGTCGAACCCGGGGGCGACCCTCAGGGCCTTCACGCGTTCTACGAACATTGGGATGAACCGGTCCGCGATGCTCTGCTGCACGTAGACACGGTTGGCGCAGATACACGATTGCCCGGCCACGCGGAGGAACTTGATGGCCACCGCGCCGTCGGCCGCCGCCGCGAGGTCCGCGTCCTCGAACACGATGAATGGTGCGTTGCCGCCAAGCTCAAAGGACACCCTCTTGAGCTGCTGGCTGGCCCCGGCCATGAGACGCTTACCGACTTCGGTGGAGCCGGTGAAGGCAATCTTGCGAACGCTCTCGTGCTCCAGGAAGACCTGTCCAACCACGCTCGCGCTCTTGCTCGTGACGACGTTGAACACGCCCGGCGGCAGACCTGAATCCTCGCAGATCCGGGCGAGGATGAGCGCGGTGAGGGGCGTGGCGCTGGCGGGCTTCAACACGACCGTGCATCCGGCCGACAGCGCGGGGGCGATCTTGCGTGTGACCATCGTCGCGGGAAAGTTCCACGGTGTGATGGCGCCCACCACACCGATCGGCTGCTTGATCACCCACAGCCGCTTGCCGGGAACCGGCGAAGGGACGATGTCCCCGTAGACGCGGCGGGCTTCCTCCGCGAACCAGCTGAAGTACCCGGTGGCGAACGCAACTTCACGCTTCGCCTCGTCGAACGGCTTCCCGTTTTCCTGCGTGATCGCCCGGGCCAGGTCATCCCGCCGGTCCGTCATCAGGCTGTAGATGCGGTACAGGATTCTCCCCCGCTCGATCGCCGGTGTGGCCGCCCACTTGGGGAACGCGCTCGCCGCTTCGTCCACCGCCCGCCAGACATCTTCCCGACCCGCGTCGGGAAGCTCCGCCAGGGGCTCACGCGTCGCCGGATTGGTGACGACCATGGTGTTCCCGGTGGCTGCGCCCACCCACGCGCCGCCGATATACATCCGAGAACGTTCACCGACTACACTCACCGTTGCACCTCCACGTCAACGCGGTATTCGCCATCGATCCGGATTTTTCGCCGCCTCAAGTTTGGGGCACCCTGACTCACCGCGGTAGCGGCATTGGTTCTGCCCGCGACATCACGTCCCCTGCCGCGACGTGGTCGGGCTACCGGGCTCAGGCGGGGCGTCGTATAATCAGGCCCGTGGCGAAGGGCGTCGGACGTTTTCAAGTCATGGCCACGCTCCAGGCGGCCCGCGCGCAGGCGCTCGGGTTGTCGGCGGACAGCGCGAAGTCCTGGGGTCTCAACCGGGCCATCTATTACGCCGCGGCAAAGCGCGGATTCAAGGAAGCGTCCACCGGCCGAACGCCGCGGGCTCCGAAGGGCGCTCGCCGCGTGTTCGAGCACTACTTCGGCGACGATAAAGCGTACGCCGTGAAAAGCCGCGGGAAGATGCTGTTCACCATCGGCGGCGAGATCCAACGCGCCGATGACTTCCGCAAGCAGATCGAGGCGCGTTTCGCCGGAACGTTTGCCGATGCCTGGAAAGAAGCCGCCGCGATCATCGGCGCGCATCCCAGGGAAATCCTCGAATCGCAGAACGGGTTCTACATGAAGGTGTACCGTCCGCGACGCGACGTGCTGGCGGGCAAGTGGAACGAACGCGCAGAGAAGCAGGCGGCATCATGACTCTTGCGATCGAAACCCAGGATCTGGTCCGTACCTACCGCTCCAAGCGGATGCCCGGCAACCCTCAGGGCGCGGCCGTCGTCGCGCTCGACGGTATTACGCTGGACGTGCCACGCGAAGAGTTCTTCGGCCTGCTTGGGCCCAACGGCGCCGGCAAGACAACGCTGATCAAAGTACTGGTCACGCTGCTGCTGCCGAGCGCGGGACGGGCGAAGGTCTCCGGCCTCGATGTGGTGACGCAGGCCCAGCAGGTCCGGGAACGCATCTCCATGGTCAGTGGAGGAGAGCACTCCGGCTACGGCCTGCTTACCGTCCGGGAGCAGCTCTGGATGTTCAGCCAGTTCTACGGGATTCCGACGAAGATCGCGCTGGCGCGCATCGATGAGCTGCTGAAGGTCGTGGGGCTGTTCGAGGAGCGCAACCGCCGCGTCAGCGCCCTGTCTACCGGTATGCGGCAAAAGATGAACCTGGTGCGCGGGCTGGTCCCCGATCCGGAGATCCTGTTTCTGGACGAACCGACGGTCGGGCTCGACGTCGGCGCGGCGCGCGACGTCCGCGCCTACATCAAGGAATGGATCCGCGGCAAGCCGGGCCGCACGATCCTGCTGACGACCCACTACATGCACGAGGCCGAGGAACTGTGCGACCGGGTCGCCATCATTCACAAGGGCCGGATCATCGCCGCCGACGCCCCGGAGGCGCTGAAGCGAAGCGGCACAGGCGGCAGCTACTTCGTGCTGACCACGGAGCCCATGGATGGCGCGGTCTGGCTGTCCTCGCTCGCCGGCGTCCAGCGGGTTGACACTAGGGCGCTCGACGGCCGCACGGAGATCAAACTGCAGCTGGCCGACGACGGCGCGATTGCCGGCGTCGTGAAAGCCCTGGCCGATCACGACCGGCGGATCCTCTCGCTGCAGAAGGAAGAGCCCAGCCTCGAGGACGTCTTCGTTCGCCTGGTCGGGCAGCGAATCGAGGAAGCCGACCAGGGGGCGCCGCGATGACCACGACAAGCGTCGCGCCTGGGCTCCACTCCACAGAGATCCCCCGCGCCGGAGGCTTGCGGCGGGCGCTGCGTGCGACATTGGGCCGGTCCTACCCCCGCATTATCGGCGCCAATCGTGATCGCTCCTGGCTGTTCTACGACACCGTACTGCCGCTGCTGGGAACCATTGCCTTCGTGTACGTCTACAAGGCTCTCGGCGCGCCCGAGCAGTTCATCGGATACGTCATCATGGGCGGCGCGACGACCGCATTCTGGATGAACGTGCTGTGGGCGATGGGCGCGCAGTTCTACTGGGACAAGCAGGGCGGGAACCTG
>JAIBHM010000202.1 GCA_020028535.1 Armatimonadota bacterium
TCGTGACCGTCTCGTGAAGCGCGATCCGTAGCGTCAGAACCGAGGGTGCCGCGCCGGAACCCCCCACCCGGACGGACCGCCCTTCCACCCCCACCGATTCGGCACCCACGAATTCGTGGGGGTTGGCTTTGTCGAAGGGCCATTCTCCGCAAGCGGCGAATTCGTCCCCGCGATGACCCGCCGCAAGACTTTCGTCCGCCGGTTGCTGCGATGGTATGCGCGCAACCATCGCCCGCTGCCGTGGCGGAGGACGCGCGATCCGTACCGCGTACTCGTTTCCGAGATGATGCTGCAGCAGACGCAGGTGAGCCGCGTCATTCCCAAGTATCGGGAGTTTCTGCGGACCTATCCGTCACTGGAAGCGCTGGCCCGCGCTACCACACGCGAGGTGCGCGAGATCTGGCATCCGCTCGGATACAACATCCGGCCGGTGCGGCTGCGGGACATCGCTCGGACGGTCGTCCGCAAACACGGCGGACGGGTCCCCGATACGCGCGAGGAACTGATGGGCCTCACCGGCATCGGCGCATACACTGCCGGCGCTCTGCTCACGTTTGCCCACGGAAAGCCAGCCCCGATCCTGGACACGAATGTGCGCCGGGTCCTGCGACGCGTCCTCTACGGCGACCGCCCGATCGCCGACCGCGTGTTGTGGAGGGTGGCGGGAGCACTCCTGCCGCAAAACAACGGCTACAACTTCAACCAGGCGTTGATGGACTTCGGCGCGACAGTTTGTACGGCCCGGGCGCCCCGCTGTCCGGCATGTCCGATGCGCGGTATCTGCAGTGCGTACCCGCGTCTCCGCGGGAGGGCCCGCGCCTGATCCCGCGCACCGTGACGACGATCTTCCTCGACGCCGGCGACACGCTCATCGCCTACCGCCGGCCCCTGCGCGTTCTGCTGCAGGACTTCTTCATCGAGCAGAATGAGATCGTGCGCCGCGACAGCATCGCCGAGGCGCTCGATGCGGTGAACTCGCGGTACCGGTCCATGATGCACGGAGTACGCACTGTGGAGGCGGAGCGGCGGATGTGGCTGGAAGTCGCGCGCGACCTGCTGGACGTCGTGCTGCCCCGGCGGCGCGACCTGTACGTGGCGCTCAGCCAGTGGTTCGGCGAAAGCTGGAAGCTGATGAAGGTCTTCCGCGACGTGCGCCCCGCGCTGCGCCAGTTGCGTGCGAACGGCTACCGCCTGGCGGTTGTGTCCAACTGGGAGCCCTCGCTGGAAGAGGTCCTCGACCACCTCGGGCTGCGCTTCCACTTCACCACCGTGGTGACCTCATCGGTCGAAGGCGTGTGGAAACCTGAACCGCGCCTGTTCCAGATCGCCCTCGAACGGTGCGGGATTGCGCCCGAGGAAGCCGTGAGCGTGGGGGACAACATCGAGCGCGACGTCGAGACCGCGCGCCGGACGGGTTTGCATGCCATCTTGCTCGACCGCTTCAACGACCACCGCGATTTCATCCCACGCGTGGCGAGCCTGAGTGAACTGGTGGAACGGTTCCCGGTGCGCGTCCCCCAGCCCCGCTGAAGGACTCCAACCCCTTCCGGACCAAAGTCGTCGCCATCGTCCGCGCCATTCCGAAGGGCCGCGTGGTCACCTACGGCCAGGTGGCGTTGCTGGCGGGCCGCGCCCACGCGGCGCGCGAGGTCGGGTGGATAGCGCATGCCGGAGGCGCCGGGATCCCCTGGCAGCGTGTGGTGAACTGGTCCGGCGGGCTGGCAAGCGGGTTTACTGGAGGACGCGCGGGACACCGCCGAGCGCTGCGGCGCGACGGCGTCAGGGTCGGTCCAAGTTTCCGCGTCGATCTGAAGCGGTATCTCTGGTGGCCGGATGCCCGCACTCGAAGGCGTCTCGGATTGGGCTAGGGTACCAGGACGATCTTCCCGAAGTGCTCGCGCGCCTCGAAGATCCGGTGCGCTTCCCGGATCTCTCGCAGCGGAAGCACCGCGTGGATCACCGGAACCAGGATCCCTCGAAATACGAGATCCATGACGGTATGAAAGTCGGCGACGTTTCCCATCGGCGCCCCGATGATGCGCCGGTGCCGCTGATAAACCTCCCTGATGTCGAAGTCGGGACGCTCGCCCCCGGTCGCGCCGCAGATCACCATCCGGCCGCCCGGCCGGAGGCTGCGGATCGATTCCGGCCAGGTCGCCGCACCGACGGGATCCGAGACCATATGCACGCCGTTCCCCGTGAGCTCGCGTACGCGCTCGCTGAACTTCGGGTACTCGGATCGCGCGATGGGAATCGCACCCAATGCTTCGGCCTTCTTCGCTTTCTCCGGGGTTCCGACCAACGCGAACACGCGCGCGCCTGCCAGCCGGCCGATCTGAAGCGCCCCCGTACCCACGCCGCCTGAAGCTCCGACGACGAGCAGGTCCTCACCTGCGCGCAGCCCGCCGGCCGTAATGAGCCCCCGCCAGGCGGTCGTGTAGCACGCGGGCGCGGCAGCGGCGGTCTCGAAGCGAACGCCGTCGGGGATGCGCAGCAGGTTCCCCTCCGGGACAACGGTGTACTCCGCCATACCTCCCGGCCGGTGCTCGCCGAAAATGTGGTACTCCGCGCACATCGACTGCTCTCCGGCCACACAAAACTCACACCGGCCGCAGGAGAGGATTGAGTTCACGACGACGCGATCGCCGGGCTCATGCCGGCCGGCGCCGGGACCCACCTCTTCGACGACGCCGGCCACATCAGTACCGGTGACCATCGGAAGGCGGAGGCGGCCCCAGGGGAACACAGGCCGGCCGCCGGGCGGCCCGCTACGGGCCCAGACGTCCATGTTGTTGAGAGCGACGGCACGCACGCGGAGAAGCACTTCGCCCGGGCCCGGCCGGGGCGCGGGCATCTCGTCGACGCGCAGCGTGTCGAGCCCGCCGTGTTCCCGGATCACTACAGCTTGCATGTCATCAGCTCCGTGAATCATGACGGGGGCAAGGCAGTCCTCCTCGCCCCCGTCAGGTCATCGTGTGCTTACAGTGTTCGTCTGCCTATTGTGTCCCTGCGACCCAATCGTACGTCTGGAAGTCGTAGAGTCCTGAGACGCCGTACAGCACGCCGCTCATGCGCCGCGCCAGGGCGGTTCGTCCATTTTCATAGTACAGGACGACGTACGGCAGCTCATCGGCAAACATCTCCTGGAACTGGTTGTAGATCTGCCTGCGTCTGGCGGGATCCGCTGACTTCACGCCATCGTCCAGCAGCTGATCCATCCTTGGAAGGGTGTGGCCGCCAAAGTTGTATTGTCCGCCGGTGCGGAATTGAGAACTGACATCGGGGTCCGTCGCACCACCCCATCCGATCAGGCCCAGATCGTAGTTTTTCCCGGTCAGCGCGGCCAGGTGCGTTGGGAAATCGGTCTTCTGAATCTC
>JAIBHM010000203.1 GCA_020028535.1 Armatimonadota bacterium
CTTCTCCAAAGCTGTCGACTACCGACGATGTCGCCGATCCACCGCGCATTCAGATCACGCATCCGTTCCATCCGCTCTCGGGCGCGCGCCTGACGTTTGTCGTCGCCAAGTCGTTGTGGGGCGAAGACCGCGTCACCGTGCAATGGCCGGACGGGTCCTTGCGATCCGTACCGGTGCACTGGACGGACCGGGCGGCGCCAGATCCGGTCATCACCGTCGGGCGCGGCCGAGCATACTTTCGCGTGGATGACCTGCTGACGCTCGCCGAGCTGGTGCGTCAGAGGGTGCGCCCATGAGGGCGAGCAGGTGTCACCGAGATTCCGTCCACGCTGTCACCACGATTCCGTGCAGTGCCTGGGGCGGCCCAGCAGGCATCGTGGCCGCCTCGGCGGAGACAATGAGGGCAAATTGGAACGATTCAGCGAGCGCGGGCGAATACCGGTTGACAGCCAGCGATGTGTGTGGCGTAATTATGGTGACAACCATGCCACGTCGACGAGTCGCCAGACCGGTCGATCCGAAAGAAGCGGCCTTGCGCGCCGCAGGCGCGTTGCACCCGCATCCGGAAACCGTGCGGGACGACGCGTTCTTGCGGGACCCGTTCTTCGACCCGCGCGACCGCGTGCAGGTCAAATACGAAATGCTGCGGCGGCGCCGGGTCGACGGGCGACCGGTCACCGAGATCGCCGCCAGCTTCAGCGTCAGCCGGCAAGCGTTCTATGAGGCCGCGGATGCGTTTGCCGCCGCGGGGCTGCCGGGGTTGGTGCGGAAGCGGCCCGGCCCCCAGCACGCGCACAAATGCACCGACGAAATTGTGGACTTTGCCGCTCAGTGGCAGGCCGAGGAGCCGGAGCGATCCGCCGAACGCCTCGCGACGGCTGTGGCGCAGCGGTTTCACGTCACCATCCATCCGCGCTCGTTGACGCGCGCCCTTGAGCGTCGCAAAAAAAAACGACCCGCGCCGCAGACACCCCGATGACGCCCCTCGTCAATGCGGACTACGTGCGTGCGCAGTACGAGCTTGTGCGGCGTGAAGCGACGACGACCGATTCAACCGGCCCCCGCGGTCACGGGTTGGCGCTCTTCATGATGCGCGGGATGAGCGGCTGGCTGGCGGCGATTCAGACCCTTGCGCCGACACCCTGCGCGGGGTCGGCGCGGATGGACGCGATGGCATCGTCGGATCGCGTCGCGTGGCAGGCGAACGATCGCACGCAGCTGACGCACGTTTTGGCGAGCATGGTCCTCACTTGTGTACAGGAGGTCGTACGATGATCAACACCTCGCAGAAGGTCACCACCGATCATTTACGGCGACTGGCGTACTTATATGTGCGGCAGTCCTCCTTGCAGCAAGTGCACGATCATCGCGAGAGCACGGTCCGTCAATACGATTTGAAAGGCCGCGCGCAGGCACTCGGATGGACCGCGGATCGGATTCAGGTGATCGATGAGGATCAGGGACTCTCCGGCGCGTCGGCGATCGAACGTGACGGCTTCCAACGGCTCGTGGCCGATGTGGGCTTGGGGCGCGTGGGCCTGGTCATGGGACTGGAGGTGTCGCGCCTCGCGCGTAACTCGAGCGATTGGCATCGACTGCTCGAGATCTGTGCACTGACCGAGACGCTCATCCTCGATGAAGATGGCGTGTACGATCCGGCGCATTTTAACGACAGACTTTTGCTTGGGCTGAAGGGAACAATGTCGGAGGCAGAACTTCATGTGCTGCGCGCACGGCTGATTGGCGGCCAGATGAATAAAGCGCGCCGCGGGGAGCTGTGGATGAAGCCGCCGATCGGGTTTGTCGTCAACGCCCGCGGGCAGCTCTCGCTCGACCCCGATGCGCACGTGCAGCACACCGTCCGCCTGTTGTTTGACACGTTCCGCCGCACCGGATCCGCAGGCGCCGTCGTCCGGCACTTCCGGAACGAAGGGCTCACGTGGCCTCGTCATCTCGTCAGTGGCCCCCGCCCCGGCGCCCTCGTGTTCGGGCCCCTGGAACATTCGCGCGTCTTGGGCATTTTGCACAATCCGCGGTACACCGGCGCCTATGTCTACGGCCGCACGCGGCAGCGCAAAGTGCGGCTGCCCGGTCAGATGCGCCACCGGCGGCTGCCGCGGGAGGAGTGGAAGGTCTTCTTGCCGGATGTCCATCCGCGGTATCTCACGTGGGACGAGTACGAGGGCAATCAAGTGACGCTCCGCCACAATGCCCACGGGTACGGCTCGGATCGCCGTCGGAGTCCGCCCCGAGAAGGCGTCGCCTTGCTCCAAGGCCTGGTGGTTTGCGGGCGCTGCGGCGACCGCATGACGGTCCGCTATGAAACGCGCGAGGGGCATCCGGCGCCCGTCTACGCGTGTCAACGTCGCGGGATTGCGACGGCGACGCCCGCGTGTCAGATGATTCATGGGGCGGCGCTCGATGCGGCGATCAGTGATCTCGTCCTCGCCGCCGTCACGCCCGCCTCGGTCGATGTCGCCCTCGAGGTGTTTGACGAGCTTCGCACCCGCGAGGCCGATCTCGATCGCGCGCGTCGTGCGCAGGTGGCGCGCGCGCGGGAGGACGCCGAGCTCGCGCAACGGCAATTTTTTGCCGTCCGCCCTGAGCACCGCCTGGTCGCGGATACGCTGGAGCGGGACTGGAATGACGCGCTGCGTCGGCTCGCACAGGCGGAAGACGACTACCAGCGCGCCAGCGAGGCCCGCCCCCGGGCGTTGACGGCGGACATGCGCGAGCAGATTACGGGCCTGGTGGCCGACCTGCCGCGCGTGTGGCACGATCCCCGGACCCCAGCCCGCGAGCGGAAACGGATCCTCCGGCTGCTCATCGAGGACGTAACCCTGGTGCGCGACGAGGTGATTCGTATGTCCATTCGGTGGAAAGGTGGCGCCACCGCCGTGATCGAGCGGCCCCTGCCACTCGCGGCCCCGGACCTCCGACGGACTCCGGCGGACATCGTCGAGCAGGTCCGCGCCTTGGCCACCGAACAGACCGACGGGCAAATCGCGCGCACCCTCAATCACCGATGGCTCCGGACGGGGACGGGGCAGGCGTTTACGTCCGTGCGCGTGCACTTCGTGCGATACACGTACGACATCCAGAGTTACGCCGATCATCTACAACGGGCCGGATGGTTGACGGCCGATCAGATCGCCCAAACCCTCCAGGTCCATCCCACCACCGCCAAGAAATTCGCCCACGCCGGGATCCTCCACGCCGTGCGTGCGGATGACAAAGGCACGATTCTCTTTGAACCGCCGACAGGGCCGCTGCCCACCGCCCAGCCCGGCAAACGACTCCGCGACCGAGGGCGCTATCCGCCACTGTCATCGGATGTGCGGAAAGGACTGCAGTATGAAGCCTGATCCTT
>JAIBHM010000204.1 GCA_020028535.1 Armatimonadota bacterium
ACGACGAAAACCAGCAAGACTAATCCACAGATGAGCTTCAAACGCATACCATGCCTCCTGCCTGCCCGAAAAGGGCCTGCACTTAGGTAACCAATTGACGGTATCGGAACCTCAGGGTAGGACGTTCAAACAAAACGGTTCTGGACGGTGGCAGATATCCCTTCGGTCGAGGTGTAGGCTTGCGGGAGATTCGCCGAGAGAAAACGACTAGATCAGGAAGCCTTTGTGCCGGCCAGCTCCTTAACCCGCCGGGCTGCGGCAAGGAGACGGCTTTCCATTTGTTCGAGCACCTGCCGGAGCGAATTCGCGATCTCGTGCAGCTGCTCGAGTTCCTTGATGCTCTCGTCATTCTGGGCGTGAAGCTCTTCCAGCCCCTGCGCGAGCTCCCCGTAGCGGGTCAGGAGCTTCCCCCGCTCTGACTGCATCCGGGTAACGTCGGCCTGCAACTTGGAGTGCGCGGCCTCGACGGTGTGGCGCTCCTCATCAGCTTTGGCCCGCAGACCTGTGGCTTCACGCTCCAGGCGTTCCATCTCGGTGCCGACCTGCTGTTTTGCCACCGTGACTGCCTGGGTCGTCCGCCGCTGAGCCTTGTCGAGTTCCCCCTGCACCGCCGCGCGGGCGCGCTTCACTGAGACCAGTGCACCCACCAGGACCCCGATCAGCCCCGCCCCCGCGATCAGGACCACGTCAGACATTCAGCATCTCCCCTAAATGGCAATCCTGCCCTGCCCAGCAGGAAGCAAGTCTTATGCCTGGGCGAGGGAAGGCGCTAAACGGATTTCGCCCCGGCAGCGTCTCATGGATGAACACACTTCGGGAGGTGGGCCGTTGAACCGCAGACTTTCAGCAGTGCTTGCCACAGGCCTGGTTGTCGTCTTTGCGACCGGGCTCTTCTTCGTTTCCTCCGCGCTGGGCCAGCAGCAACCTCCGCCGCAGCCATCCCCGCGCGGACAGGCCCGCGAGCAACAGTGCGCCTCGGTGCTTCCCCGCCAGGCCGTCGAGGCCATCCTGGCCAACCATCGCGAGCCGCTTCGCGCGGCCCGCGAAGCGATGGCGACGCAGGAACGCGCGCTCCGGAGCCTCCTCGTGGCCGACAACACGACGCGGGCGGCTCTCGACGCGCAGACCGCTCGGAGCAATGACGCGCGCAACGCGTTTGCGCGGGCGCGGATGAATGCCCTGTGGGATCTGCGCTCGGTCATTCCCGCACAGGATCGCCAGGTCGCGTTCCGCTGCGCAGAGCGTGTACTGTTCCGCGGCAACCGCTAGCGGGGGCTTTACGGCTGGACGTGGTTGGGCCGGGGCTTCCCGGCCCAATCGCTTTTCCGAGCGGAATCAGGAGGGGACGACAATCGTGTTCACGGCCCTGGCACCCACGAACTCTTTGAGACGGGATGCTGCGTGGAGAACGTGCGCGGATAACCGGTCCACCGCATAAGTCCCCGGCGCGAAGATCACCATCAGGCAGCGCCGCGTCGTATCGGTAATGGCCGTGCGGCGAGAATCGTTTGTCGGGCTGCCAAACGGGCCGGACTCGTCGAACAGCGCCAACCGTCCTTCTACTGAATAGAACCCCTTTCCGAGAGATTCGTACCCTTCCCCATCCTGCCCGATTCTGGCGGTCACCTCGTCCGAAATCCTGTCGAGATCATACAATCCGATCGGCAAAAGGAACTCCAGCGAGCACAGGTTGCAGGTGTCCACAAGCGAGTTGATCCGGTAGAGCGAGTCACCGCGTAGTACCCGACGGAGCAGCGCTTCCGACGACGGCCGGAGTTTGGTAGGGTCCTCACCGGTACGACGATAGAGCTCCCGCGCCGGTTGAAGATCGGGGATGTCCGACGGCGTTTTGCCGGCAAACCGGCGACGGTAGTCTCCCGCGACCCGCTCGACCTCCGCCCACACCGCGGCGGCGTCTGCACGCATGACGACGGAGTTGGCCTGGATCACGCCGAGTCGCACGCGCGCCGCAAGTTGCGGATCGAGGCGAATCACTGCTACGGCTTTTCGCCTGGATGTCAGGCCCCACCCCCCGTTCGAATCAGCCGAAGAGCGGTGCGCCAGTTTCTCATTGAAGCGCTCGACCTCTCCGGTATGGATCCGGTCTGGATCGCCGGAGCGGCCGCCCACGTAGACGTCCAGGAAGGGCCTTAGCGTAACCAAAGGACCGGCGCCGCCGGATGGAGGGGGTAATCCGACGGCGCCTTCTGGCCGACCGGGTCTGGCGGGCGGCCACCGCTTGTTGACTATCGTCGCTGACGCGGGTCGAGCGCGTCGCGCAAGCCGTCTCCCACAAAGTTGAAGCACAGCACTGTGAAGAAGATGAGCGCGCCGGGATACACGGCCAGACGCGGAGTGGTCCAGATGAAGTCCTGGGCGTTCTGCAGCATGTTGCCCCACGACGGCACCGGAGGCTGGATGCCCACACCGAGAAACGAGAGGGCCGCCTCTCCGAGGATGGCCTCGCCGACCGTCAGCGTGGCGGCAACGATGACGGGTGCAAGCGCGTTGGGAACGAGATGGCGAAGGAGGATGCGGCCGTCGGAAGCCCCAAGCGCGCGTGCCGCATCGGTGTACTCCATGCGCCGGAGTTTGAGCATCTCCCCGCGAACGAGGCGCGCGGTGCCCATCCACCCGAATGACGCCAGGACCAGGATGATCCCCCAGACCGTTCCGCCGATGTACTTGGCGAGGATGATGAGAATCGGCAGCACAGGCACGGACAGCATGAGATCGGTAAAGCGCATCAGGCTGCTGTCAAACCAGCCGCCGCGGTAACCGGCGATACCTCCGACCGTCAGACCGAGCACAGCGGTGGCCAGCGCGGCGGCAAGACCGACCGCAATCGAGACCCGGCCTGCGTACAGCACCCGGGTCAGCACATCATGACCGAGCTCGTCGGTGCCGAGCCAGTGCCCCAGTGAGGGACCGGCCAGGCGGTTCAGCAGATCGATTTCCTGGTACGAGTAGGGCGCGATCCACGGCGCCGCGAGCGCCAGGACGCCGAGCGCAACCACGACGCCGCCCGAGATCATTGCCACATGGTGACGGCGAAAACGCCGCAGGGCAAGGGTCCAGAACCCTTCGCTTTCGGCAGGGCGAGGAAGAGCAGTTCCAGCTGCCAGCGCCTGCGCCATGCGCTCCTCAGTCGTACCGGATGCGCGGGTCCACGATGGCCAGCGCCACGTCTGCCAGCAGGTTGAAGAACATCGTCAGGAACGCCAGGATCATCAGCGCGACCTGCGCCACCGCGAAATCTCCTCCGATGGTCGACTCCACGATGAGCCGGCCGATGCCGGGCCACCCAAAGACCGTCTCGGCGAGCGGGGCGCCCCCGAACAATCCGGGAATCGCCAGCG
>JAIBHM010000205.1 GCA_020028535.1 Armatimonadota bacterium
CGCGCCCTGCACCAAGCGGTTCAGCGACCAGAGAAACGCCGCCAGCGTCTTGCCGGAGCCGGTGGGGGCGGCGATGAGCGTGTCCCGGCCTTCGGCGATATGCCCCCACCCCAATTCCTGGGGGGCGGTCGGCGCGCCAAACCGGCCGGTGAACCAGCGAGTGATCAGGGGATGGAATTGCAGGGACATGGTTTCTCTATTTTGAGGGTGTTCGGCAAGCGGTGTCTAGAGTGTTTTTCTCGGAACGACCCGCTGAACTACATACCAGGTCATCTTGGCCACATCCGCCGCCGTTGCGCCGACCGCTCTGAGGGCGGCAAGGAGGTTCCGGAACGCCTGTGCGGCCTGCGCCGCCAAATCACGCTCACCTACCAGTTGACCGTCCGCATTGAGAGCAACCTGCCCGGAGACAAACACAATGCGGGAGCCGCGGGCGACCACGATCTGTGAAAAGGTCGTGAAGTTGGGCAGCGTCTGCGGGTTGATGCGCTCCAGGGTCATTGCGCGATACTCGCCGGATCGACGCTGAAGACCTGCCAGGTGCCCGGCACGCCCTTCAGAGTGTGCGCGCCCCGATCGTGAAAGGCGATGCCCGAACCGGAAACAAGATCCTTCACCGTGCTCGACACCAGAACCTCGCCCGGCCCGGCCAGGGCGGCGACCCGGGCACCAATATGCACAGCGATGCCGCCCACGTTGTTTCCCATCAGCTCTACCTCCCCTGTGTGCAGCCCGCCGCGAATCTCGCATCCAAGGGCCCGGACACTCCGGGTGATGCTCAGCGCGGATCGGATGGCTCGTGCGGGCCCGTCGAACGTTGCGAAGAACCCGTCGCCGCTCGTATCCACTTCGCGCCCGCGAAATCGGGAAAGTTCCTTGCGCACAAGGCCATAGTACGACTCGAGCAACTCACGCCAGCGGCGATCACCGATTCCGGCGGCGCGCTCGGTTGAGCCGACAATATCCGTGAACAAGACCGTCGTCAGGATGCGATCCGGCATCGCCGCGGATCGAACGCCTGTCAGAAATTCCTCAATTTCATCCAGCACCGCGTCAGGTTCGCCTACCCAAGGGAGATGGTCCTGCCCGGGCAGTTCAACGAGCCTGGCTCCTGGGATCTGTGAGGCGATATAGCGGGCTTCCTCAATCTTGACGTCGCGGTCCTCGGACCGGTGCAGGACGATCGTCGGGACGCGAATGGCCGGCAGCACGTGCCGGACATCGATAAATGAATTCATGCGCAGCAAGGCGGCGGCCGCGCCCGGGCTCGCGCTGCGACGCAGGTAAGCAGCCAGCCGCCGTTTGAACGGCTCGTCGCCCGCAAGACTGGGGACCAGCGTGGACAAGTCCATCTCTCGACCCCACTCACGCTCGACGAGTTCGATCTCCGCCTTGCGTTGCTCCCAGGTGGGGGCCCACGGATAATCCGCACTCCAGAGCCGTTTCGCGAAGACACCAAACGTCGAGAGCGCAGTCGTGCGCTCGGGGTACGTGGCGGCGAAGAGCATACTCATGCTGCCGCCCTCGGACACCCCGAACAGGGCCGCCCGTTCCGACCCCACGGCGTCCATCACCGCGCGGACGTCGTCCATACGCTCCTCGAGCGTCGGCAGCGCTTCCACCGGCACGCGGTCGGACATTCCGGTGCCTCGTTTGTCGAAGAGAATCAGGCGTGAGAACGACGCCAGCCGATTCAGGAATCTTGCGTTGGCCGAATCTTCCCACATCTCTTCCACATGGGAGACCCAACCGGGGACATAGACCAGGTCAATAGATCCGTCGCCGACGACCTGATAGGCAACGTTGACAGTGCCGCTCTTTGCATACTGCGTTTGAGGTGGCATCGTCGGGCGACAGCCTTAGAAGGCGGTTTCCTGGTCCAAGACGCCCAACTGCCGGGCACGGTGTTCCGCGATCCTGAAGATCACGGTCGCGGCTCCAATCCAGGCCAGCGTGACGAGGAGTTCGTACGTCAGCACCTGGACGTCGCCGGCCCACGGGAAGGACGTCACCGCATCGGGGCCCAGCAATCCCCGCCGCATCGCCTCGAGCCACCAGGTCAGTGGAAAGATCTGCGCCACGGACTGTAGGAATCCCGGGAGGATCGTCACCGGGAAGATCGCACCGGACACCAGGTACAGTGCGGCGCCGACCCCCTCAGGCATTCGCCATGCTTCGCCCGAGATCAGCATTGCGGCGCTGACCACGACCAGCCCCAATGCCACGATCCCTGCGATGCCCATCACCATGGCGGCTGCGCTATACTGCACGTTCACGGTGGCCAGGTGGATGGGTATGCCCAGAACGTACCGGCCGAAGATCAAGGTAATGACCGCGGGCGCCACGGCGGAGGTTGCCTGCGCCAGGGCCCGGCCGACCAGATACGCCCGGTACGGAATGGGAGCCGTGTAGATATAGCGCAGCGTCTTCCAGTGCTCGCGGTCGCTGATCAGTCCCCAGGCGATGCCCATCACCCCCCGGACCACGAACGGCCAGAGAGCCGTCCCGACCACGAAGAAGCCCAGCATCGGGCCGCGAGCGCCCCGGGCGACGACGAAGTACATGAACACAACGATGAGCACTCCGCCGAGTGGCTTGGCCAGCGAGTAGATGAAGAACAGCAGCGGGTCGGTCCAGTTCGTCTCGACCTGCCAGCCGAGCCAGTAGGAGACGCGCAGCGTGCGCCACCAGTTGCGAATCGGATGTTCCCGCCGGGCGAGCGATGCGTCCATCGGTTAGAACCTCAGGCTCAAGCGGCCCTCGCGCCTGGCGAGGAACTCCATCCGCTTGAGCATGAATCGGGCCAGCACGATGAAGAACACTGCCAGAAACACGAGGCCGCCGACTTCCCACGACACCGGCAGCAGCGCGGGATGGGTCTTCGGGAACAGCAGTTGCCGCAGCGCATCGAGTGCCAGCGTCAACGGAATGATCGACGTGCCCATCGCCGCCCAAAAGCCGAGCGCCCGCACCGGGAAGTAGAACCCCGATGCCAGAAAGACAGGCTCCATGAAGAGCTCGGCCATGTGCCAGGCCTCGCGACCCCAGAGCAAGAACAAGCTCGCGAACGTCACGCCGAGCCCGTAGAGCGCGACGATGGCGACGCCGAAGATGAGCACGAATAGCGGCAGGTTGGCGATGCTGTATGAGACGCCGAACATCAGAGAGCCGATCAGCACGATCGCCACGGCCCGCACCATCGTCCCGACAAACCCACCGAACGACATCCCGAGCAGGATCGGAACGATGCCGCAAGGCACCACCATGTACAGCTCCAGGTTCCCGCCCTGCTTGTCCCAGTAGAACTGCGCGCCCATCGCCCACAGCACGTTCATCCAGAATGCGGTCGTCGCGCCG
>JAIBHM010000049.1 GCA_020028535.1 Armatimonadota bacterium
ACGGGTGAGTGCACGGGGCTCATAGGGCCGCAACTTACGCTTGCGCGCCCATGCCAGTGTCTCTTCGAAGAACCGCTCCGCCTCGCGCGTCTTGCCTTGGGCGAGCGCGATGTCACCGCGCGTGAGCATCACGTCCGCACGCAGGTCATCCGCGTTGGCGGAGAGCACTTCACCTGCGGCAAGCAGGCGCTCGGCCTCTGCCGGCGCCGATTCCGCCATCGCCCGCGCCAGCGTCAGCAGCGTGAGCGTCGTCTCGCGGGGCAACTCCATGGTCTCCAGCAGGAGCAGGGCAAGCGAAGTTTGGAGGCGGTTGGCCAGCGCGACGAGGGTGCCCACGGACGGATAGGTGCGTCCCGACTCCAGCAGGCTGATGAAGCTCTTGGTGAGATTCGGACGCGCGACGTCCGTCTGGGTCAGGCCGCGCACGCGCCGCACCTGGCGGATGCGATTGCCGAGCCGCTTCAGCCAGGGCGGAGCTTTGGGTGTCTTCTGGTCAGTCATGACGCCACGAGTTTCGCGTGCGCGCCGGGTCTTGCCTTGCCGGGATGGGGCCGTTGGAGTTGATGTGACCTCGACAAATGTCATGCGCGTGGATGTGCAGTATTGGGCGATTCTCTCGAGAGTCCCGCCTGGAGCCGGCTCCCGGGCTACCGGCGGCTGAGGCCGAGCACGAGGAGGATGACACCAGCGGCGACCATCGCGCCGCTTGCCACCTCTGAGATCGGGAACTTCCGCTTCTCCTCGGCGGTGACTTCGACAGGCCCAAACTGGACGATGGTCTCCTTTTCCTTATAGGTGATGCCTCCGTAGATGAACGAGGCCACTCCGATGACGATGAGGATAACGCCGACGATGATCGCTACTCGCATGGTCCTCCTTTGGACTGACGCATTTACCCTTGTGTTTTCCCTTTTCTGCCCGCACATGTGATACCTGCGGACGCTTGGGAACCGGGAACCGGTGGAGCGCGCAGGGAAAGCAATCGGTGGATGCTCTATCTGATTGACGGCGACAGCCTCCTCTACCGCGCGGCAAATGCCATTCCGTACTTCACAAATGACCGAGGCCTGCCCACGAACGGACTGCATGGCTTTGTGTCGATGATTCGCATCCTGCTCCGAACCGCGCATCCCACGCACATGGCCGTCGCGTTTACGGCCGATCCTCCCCTCCGCAAGCACGCGCTCGACCCCGACTATAAGATCAATCACTACGAGCATCCCGATGACATTAAGCTGCAGATCCCGTACGCCATGCGCTTCGTGACCGGCGTCGGGCTGCACGCATTTTTGGAGCCCGGATTCGAGGCCGATGATGTCATTGCCACACTCCTGGCCCTCCGGGGTCGGCTGGAGGCCCGGATCGTCAGCAGCGATCGAGATTTTTATCAGCTAGTCTCCCAGCGTGTCCACGTGCTTGCACCGGTCCGCGGTGTCAGCGAATTGCGTGAGGTAGGTCCCCTTGAGGCCGAGGCCGCCTTCGGAGTCCATCCGACTCAGATCGCTGATCTGAAGGCGATCTGCGGCGACGTCTCGGATGATATTCCCGGCGTCCGTGGGATCGGACCGAAGACCGCGGCTGCGCTTCTCCGTCTCTATCCAACCGTGGAATTGCTTCTCGAGAACCTGGACCAGGTTTCTATCATCGGAGCACGGCCGCGCCTGGCGCCGATGCGCGAACGCATTCTACTGAACAAGAAGCTTGCGCTGCCCTTGACGGTGCCCTTCAAGAAACGCCCGCGCCTGCGCGTTTCACCCCCGCAGGCGAAGGCGCTTCAGGAGCTGGCAGGGGAGACTGGTGTCAGCCGGATCGCGGAGTAACGCGGGTCTCGGCCGTCACCTTCGGCGCTCCAGGGCCCGCTGCAGACGTTGAAGATCGGCCTCCAGAGCCCGCAGTTCTTCCTGAATGCGCGCCTGCCGGGCCTGCAGCGTCTCCAGGAGTGCGGCAGGATCGCCGTCGTCCTGATCGGGCGAGGCCGGCGCTACGGGCCGGCCCCCGGCAGCAGGTATGCGCTGCCCCGGCTGGGCAAACAGGGCCCCCAAGCCGGCGCTCACCGTCGCTTCCATGACCACGCGGTTCCCGCTGGCCAGGACCACCCGCTTCATCTCCGGCAGACGTCCCTGCTCGGCCTGCAGGTAGATCGGTTCGACGTAGAGATTGGACTGCCCGATGGGGATCACGATCATGTTGCCGCGCATGACCCGGTTGCCCCCCTGACTCCACAGCGTGAACTGCTCGGATATCATCGGCTCCTGGTTCAGGCGGGCCTCGATCTGCATCGGACCAAAGACCAGCTTGTCCTTGGGGTAGCGGAACGCCAGTAACTTGCCGTAGTGCTCCCCGTCGGAGCGCGCCGCCAGCCAGGTGATCATGTTCTGCTTGCCTGGCGGCGTATAGGGGAGGATCAGCATGAACTCCTCCCTGGCGGCTCCTGGCAGCCGCATGATCACGTAGTACGGGGTCATCTCGCGCGGCTTGTCGATGTAGATCTCCTGGGGGAGTATCCAGACGTCCTCCTTGTTGTAGAAGACGCGAGGGTCCTGCATGTGGAAGAGCCGGTACATCTCGGCCTGCACCGCGAACAGGTCCTGCGGGTAGCGCAGGTGCGCGCGCAGGGACGCCGGCAGGTCGGCCAGCGGCCGGAGGAGACCGGGGAAGATCCGACCGTAGGTGCGGACCATGGGATCGTCCGGTTCGGTGACGTACAGCGTGACCGTGCCGTGGTAGGCGTCCACGACCGCCTTCACGCTGTTCCGCAGATAGTTGACCCCGTCCCGGTGCCGCTGGGCGTATGGGTAGCGGTCGCTATGCGTGTAGGCGTCGAGAATCCAGAAGAGCCGGCCGTCGGCCACCGCGACGTACGGATCGCGGTCCAGCCGCAGGAACGGGGCCAGCCGGGCGACCCGCTCCCGGACGTTCCGGTGGTAGAGAATCACGCTCTGGGAGGTGATGGCGTCGGAGAGCAGGATGTTCAGGTCACGGAACCGCCAGGCGAAGAGGAGCCGGCGCCCCCCGGAGCCGAGAAACACCCCGGTCGTCCCCCCATAGGTCGTGTAGACGTTCTCCTCACCCTTCGGATAGCTGAACTCGGGGAACCGGGTGCGCACGATCACGTAGTCTGTCGATTTTTCCCCGAAGTACAGCTCAGGCCGGTCGATGGGGATTCTCCCCCGGGGCGGCACGTCTTGAAGAAAGAACGTCGGCAGCCCCTCCGGGGTGACCTCGTTCACGGCGCTCATGGCCACCCCGTACCCGTGGGTGAACTGCAGCCGCCGGTTGACCCAGGTCTGCGCCTGCGCCGGCAGTCGCTCCGGGGCTAGTTCCCGGGCGCCGAGCATGACCTGGCGGTAGCCGCCGTCGATCGCGTACCGGTCGACGTCGATGCTTACGAAGTCGTAGTACAGCCGGATGCTCTGGATCTGGTTGTAGGTGGTGAGCAGCGGCTCGGGGTCCCAGAGGCGGATGTTCCCGATGGTGCCGGGGTTCTGCGCGATGTCGCCCGGCGTTACCATCTCTTCCACCGCGATGGCCGTTTCCGCGATCCGGTCCAGGCCGAAGGCCTGCCGCGTCATGCGGATGGTGCGTTCGATGTATGGGCGCTCGCGTTCCAGTTCCTGCGGCTGCACGACCAGACGCTGGATCACTGCGGGGTAGACTCCGCCCACGACGATTGCACTGCCGAGCCAGAGAGCGGCCGCCGAGGCGGCGAGTCGTAATCCCCGCCGGGGGATCGCGACGAGCAGCAGCACCGCGGAGACGAAGGCGACGGCGACGAGGAACCACCGCGCGGGCAGACGGGCGACGATGTCGGCGTAGCCCGCGCCGAACGCCGCCCCTCCCGCCGAGTACACGAGTTCGTAGATGCTGAGGCGATGGCCCCAGGCCACAAGCGCCAGCAGGAGCGCGCCCAGGCCGAACAGGTGCGCCCTCATCGGCCGGGTCAGGACCTGCCGGAATGATGCGCGCGGCTGGGACGGTTCGCCGGTGCCCGCGTCTACTGGTATCTGGGGCAGGACGAGGCGGAACGCGTAGACTGCGAGCGCCGCCAGCAGCGCGAAGAACACCGACAGGAGGAGCCAGCCCTGGAGAGACCGGTAGAGGGGCAGGGCGAAGACGAAGTAGGCGATGTCTCTCCCAAACAGCGGATCGCTCGTCCCAAAGGGGGTGGGCCGCAGGAACCGAAGCACCTCGCTCCACCGCCCCGCCATACTCCCCGCCATCGTCAGGCCGAGCAGCAGGGCGCCCGCACCGAGCAACTGCGTGAACGACCCTTCGATGGCGCGCAGCTGGCTGCCAGGGAGTGCGAGGTCGTCGGCAGCGCGCTCGCTCAGCCGTCGGGCAAGGACGGCGCTGCCCAGGACCAAGCCGAGGAAGACCGCGGCACCCGCGGCAAAGAGCGCCACCTGCGTCAGCAGCCGGATCCGATAGACCCCGGTGAAGCCCAGGTCGGCAAACCACAGCCAGTCGGTGTAGAGTCCAAGCGCGACCGGGACGCCCCAGAACAGGATTCCCAGCGTGAGAATGATCGTGGTCCGGCGGTTCATGTTCCCACTCTCCCCGACCCCGTCTCACTGACAGGGTGGTCGCATAGGGTATTTGCCGAACCCGGCAGCCTTACCTCGTCTATATTGCGGGACACTCCGAACAGTCCCTTGAGAAGATTCATCAGATGCGGGCTTTGTGGCGGGCCCGGAGGGAATCGAACCCCCGACCAGAGGCTTAGGAGTCCCCTGCTCTATCCACTGAGCTACGGGCCCGCATCGGTCATTGTATCAAACCCACATTCTGCCGGGCGAGGACAGGATGTCGTGTACAATGTCACGAAAGTTTCATTCCTCACCCCCTGGTAGGCACGCCACGCCCGTTTGGTAGGCACGCCAAATATCCCCGTCGGTGAGAGGGAGGAAATGTCATGGCCAAGAACCCCGTTGCGCATTTCGAGATTCCTGCGGACGATCCGGAGAGGCTTTCAGGGTTCTACTCGGAGCTCTTCGATTGGAAGATCAACAAGGCCCCGGGGATGGAATACTGGCTCGTCAGCACGGTGGCCAGCAAGCCCGAAGGCGGGCCGGCAGAAGTGGGTGGGATCAACGGCGGTATTACGAAGCGGCCCATGCCGGATGCCCGCAACTGGGTGAACTACGTCACCGTAGGCTCGGTCGATGACTCGGTGAGGCAGGCGCAAAGCCTCGGCGCCAGAGTGCTCACCTCCAAGTCAGCCGTGCCGAGCATGGGCTGGTTTGCCATCCTCGCCGATCCGGAAATGAACGTCTTCGGAATCTGGCAGGACGATTCGGCCGCAAAGTAGGCGAGATACTGCTAGAATAAAGCGCAGTTTGCATATCTGCGCGCCCGTAGCTCAGTGGATAGAGCGTTGGCCTGCGGAGCCAAAGGTCGTGGGTTCAAGTCCCTCCGGGCGCGCCAGATAACTTCCCGCAGTTCCCGAGTCATCGCCTCCTCGCGTTGAACTTTCCATCTCCGATGATAGAGTAAGGGAGATATCCGGACGCGTAGGGTGGCTGGCGGCCGGGTACGTTGCGGGTGGAACTCATCTTTTATCGATAGAGGGTGGGAGTATGACACGCATCATGTGGGCGGCCGTCCTGGTGCTGGCGGTACTGACCGTGCCGGTCTGGGCCCAAACCAGTCAGACCAGCAGCAACATCGTGGCCGGCCAGCAGGTCGCCGGCGTCCGCGTCGGCGGCAATGTGAACGATGCCCTCACGGCGTTGGGCAGCTTGTACAATCGGGCCGACTCGCGCTCCGGGAAGTACTCGCTCTACGAGTGGCCCCTGCGTCCGTTCGTGGTGATCGCGGAGAAGGAATCGGGACGGGTCGTGCTCGTGGTTGTTGTCCTCAACGACACCTATCGGACGGACAAGGGCAGCGTCACCGGCGGGAGCGAGCGGGCCGCGGTGGAGGCCACGTATGGGAAGGAGTTCACTACCGACGAAGACCAGTCGTCGATCACGCTCATCTACGACACACAGGGCATCGCGTTCGACATCGGAAAGGTCGGTGTGATGGCCGGCCGTGTGACCCAGATCGTCGTCTTCACCGCGGGGCAGTGGAAGGCGATTACCGAAGGTTTGTAGTCTGTGTTAGGATGAATGCGTCTGGAGGGGTGGCCGAGAGGCCCAAGGCAGCGGTTTGCTAAACCGTGGCCGCCCATAAGGTGGCCCGTGGGTTCGAATCCCACCCCCTCCGCCAGAGCATGTCTAGGGACCGGACTTCCCGGGAACGCATGTGTCGGGAGCTCCGTTCCCCGCCACCCCCTCCAACGCTGACCCGTTACCCCCGCGGAGCTCCCACTGCTTTTTGCATGCGCGGGAAATCGGCGGGGCGCGACCCGCCGGCGAAATGCGCCGTCCATCCGCCCAGGTCCGCCATCAATCTGCCGAGATCGATCCCCAGATACGCATCCGGATATGCAGCCAGCTTCGTCAGGCCCTTACTGAGCAACGTGCGGCTGCCGTGCATATTTCCCTTCTCGTAGTGATAAAAGGCCGCCGCGGTCTGAATAAGGCCGTGGTGGAATTCCGTTGATGGCCCCCTCGTGGTCTTCCAGATGCCTTCGAGCCACTCGTGACTTTCAAAGAACAGGCCGGCGTTGAACAGGATGGCACCGAGGTCGACGGCTTTTTCCTCCGGGGTGACGGCTGGTTGCGCTCCCCGGATCTCGGCGATCGCCTTGAGCACGCGGGCCGTCTGTCGCTTGAAGTAAGTCATGTGCGGGACGAAGCGGGGAGCGAGCACGATCAGATCCCCACGGCTGCTGAACAGTCCCGCCTTGACCAGACGTGACAGATGCCGCTTCGTTGGCTTCCATCCGAAAGGGGCGGACAGCGTCGTGGCATGTTTGAGACAGTCCCGCCAGATTAGACGGGGCTGTTTCGGGGAGGTAAGCTCCGCGCAGGCGAGCGCCACCGCGATCCAGGCCGCTTTTTCCGGTTGCCGGACTGCTTCCAACGCGAGCTCTGCGAGCAGGTGCTTCAGGTCGACGTACGACATCAGGCGGCCTGAAATGAAGCGATCGTGGCGGCGAGCTCGCGTGGGTCTGTAACCGGTGGGGCGCAGGCCGTACCCGCGCAGACGAACGCCGTGGGCGCAGTGGCGCGGTTCTGCATCGCACGCACGACTTCTGGTACAGGGATGTCCTCCTGCCCATCCTCGTGGTGACTGATGAGCTTGCCGGGGCGCCACGCTGAGAGCGCCGCCGCGTGCAGCGCCTGTGTGCGCGGGTCACCCCGGGCGCCGACAATGGCCACATGCGCGGGCTCATGGAGCAGGTCCTCCAAAGCCATGAAGAGCGTGGAAGCGTGGAGCCCGTGCGCCGCCAAGCCCGGCGCATAGGCGGCCAGCAGCCGCTCCGCGACCGTGCGATAACTTGCAGTTCCCAGGAGCCGGCCAAGGCGCAGCAACACGAGCGCACCGACCGCGTTGGATGAAGGCGTGGGCGCGTCCTGCAAGGATTTGTATGGGACATCCAGCACGGTGTCCCGCGCTCCCTTCTTGACGTCCAGGAAGCCCGGGTCGTCCCAGAAATCGCGGAGGGCCAGGTCGATCGTCTCGCGCGCCAGGGTCAGGTAGCGGCTGCGGCCTGAGATCTCGTAGGCGTCGAGGAGCGCTTGCGCCATCTGCACCTGATCATCGACCAGACACACCGGCGGGCCTCCAAGCACGTGCACAAAGCCGCTGCTCTTGTCGTATCCTTCGAGAATGAACCGATCGAGAGCGCGCAGCGCGAGATCGTGGTAGACGGGCGCGCCCAGGGCGACCGACGCAGCGAGGAACGCGGAGATCGCCATCCCGTTCCAGTTCGCATACAGGGCTGTATCGACGTAGGGGGCCTGCCGGACAGCCCGGGCCGCCGAGAGTTTCCGGCGCCCGCTGTCGATCAGCCGGGCCACCTCGTCGGGTTCCCGGTGCGTCACGGCCGCAATGACATCAGCATCGCGGTCGACGAAGAGCACATGCCTCCCGTCATGGGGCATCTCGCCCTGTCCTCGGAGGTGATAATGCTCGGCGATCACCGCGAACTCGGTGTCCGTGAGGATGGACTTCGCCTCGCCCTCCCCCCACGTGAAGTAACTCCCATCGTCATGCACGCCCACGTCTGCGTCCTGGCTGCCATAGAAGCCGCCTCTTTTCGCCTCGTAGAGGACGGAGGCCATGAAGTCCGCCGTGTCCCGCGCCACTGCGGCGAACGCGGGGGCCCCGGTCGCCTGGTACGCGTGGGCGTAATTCGCAAGCAGCCCCGCATTGTCATAGAGCATTTTCTCGAAGTGGGGGACGATCCAACGCGCGTCGGTGGAGTACCGGTGAAAGCCTCCGCCGATCTGATCGTGCATGCCCCCGCGGGCCATCTTCTCGAGCGTGCGTGTGACCATCTCAAGGAGATCGTTCGCGTGTGTACGGCCGCGGCGCCGCAGCAGCAGCTCGATGGTGGACGTGTGCGGGAACTTGGGCGCGCCGCCAAACCCGCCTTCTGCCGGGTCGAACACGCGGCGGATCGAGGCTAGGGCGACATCCAGCAGCGAAGGGTCGAGCGCTCCAGCGGCGGGCGACGGGTTGATCGCGGCGGTGATCTGCCGATAAAGTTGCTCCGCGGCTTTGACGGCTTCCTCGCGGTTATCGCGGTAGTAGTTCGCAACGCTGAGCAGCACGCGCTTGAAGCCGGGCCGGCCGTAGGCCTCATCCTTCGGGAAGTAGGTTCCGCCGTAGAAGACCTTGCCCTCGGGCGTCAGGAACACCGTGAGCGGCCACCCGCCCTGGCCCGTGATCGCGCTGACCGCATTCTGGTATCGTGCGTCGATGTCCGGTCGTTCGTCGCGGTCGACCTTCACGGCGACAAAGTGCGTGTTGATGATCGTGGCCACGTCAGGATCATCGTAACTCTCATGGTCGATGACGTGGCACCAGTGACACCACACCGCGCCGATATCAAGGAGCAGAGGTTTGTCCTCGGCCTGCGCGCGTGTGAATGCCTCGTCGGACCACGGGAGCCAGTCCACAGGCTGATGGGCCGCGCCGCGGAGATAGGCGCTAGAGGCCGTGCCGAGGCGGTTGCCGCTCACGAGCCCGCCTTCCCCGCGCTTGGGCCGCCCTCGAGCTTGGCCTTCTGTTCTACGTAGTTGAGGCGGAGGTTGGCGAGAAGGTTCTCGAACTCGCGGCGCTCTGCCTCGGTGAGGCGCGGGCGGAGGTGCTCGAGCAGCCCGGCCGTCGCGTCGATCGCGAGCCGCGCGTCATCCAGGTCGATCTCCACCTTGTTTGTCGCCGGATCCGGGATCAGGCCCATCGCCTGCCAGGCGCTCGTCGCCAGCAGCGAGACGCACCAGCGCAGCAGATCGGGCGCCCGCAGGGGCACGCGCTCCGGTTCTTCTGAAGGGGTGTCGGGAGGCTGAGTCATCGCTCACGTACAGTTTACTGCGGTTGCGCGGCGGGTTTCAGCAGCAATTGCAGCGCAAGCACCCCCGCGACAAGAGCAGCGGCAAACAGGTCGAGGGTTGCGGCGGGGTAGATGAGCAAAGTGCCGGCGATGATGAGGGCGGCGCGCTCGAGCACCGTCGTCTTGCGGATGGCCCAGCCGTTGATCCCTGCAGCCAGGGCGGCCAGACCCGCCATCGCTGTGATCAGCACTTTGACCACGTCTGCTGCAGGCGCCTTCAGCAGCAGCCCCATGCCTGCAGGGTGGACGGTGAACATGAACGGCACGACGAATGCCGGCAGCGTGTACTTCCAGGCCATAAGCATCGTCTTGAACGGGTTACCGCCGGTGAGCGCCGCGGCCGCCATCGGCGAGAGCCCAATCGGAGGCGAGACCTCTGAGAGAACGGCGTAGTAGAAAATGAACATGTGTGCCGCCAGCTCATGAACGCCCAGT
>JAIBHM010000206.1 GCA_020028535.1 Armatimonadota bacterium
GCTGTTTGCGCTGCTCGCGGCGGCCGGGCCGACCGCGTCCCTTCCTGCGCCCACCGGACACCCCGTCGTCTTGATCATCGACGTGAGCCGGAGCATGGAGGAGACGGATATCGCCCCCACCCGTATCGAAGCGGCGAAGGGCGCCGCGGTCGAGTTCGCCCGCCACCTTCCCCGAGCCAGCCGTCTCGCGCTGGTCACCTTCGGCAACTACCCGACCGTCGTGGTCCCATTGACCGGCGATCGCATTCGTGTGATCGACGGCATCAGGAACCTTACGACCCAATTGCGCACGCAGCTAGGGCCGGGCCTCGTCGAGGGGGTCCGCGCAGTGACGGGTGAGGGGCGGCTCGCCCCCATGGCCGGCGGGTTTCGCGCCGTCGCCGTGCTCCTCTCCGACGGGCGCGCGAGCGACGGGCTTCCGCCCGAGGAGGCGGCGCGTGAGGCAAGCACTCGAGGCGTCAGAGTCTACACCGTCGGGTTGGGCACAGCCTCGGATCCAGCCACGTTCCGCAGCGGATACTGGGGCGTACTGGATGAGCCAACGCTGCGCATGATCGCGGACGAGACGGGAGGGCGGTATTACAAAGCTGAGGAGGCCCGGCAATTGCGCGACATCTACCACGGGCTTGCGAAAATGATTGGATGGACGCGCCGTCAGACGGACGTGTCGGCGGTCGTCGGAGGCATCGGACTCGTCCTGCTCACCATCGCTGTCGTACTGCGGTTCCGGTACTCACCGATCGGCTGAGAGACTGCCGGAGGTGATGGGTTTAGCGATTCGTATTTTCACCATCCGACGGTGGCGGCGACGGTTCGACGACAGTGATCGTCGCCTGCGCCGGCTCGCCGCCGCGTACGTGAGCGCGGACCCTAATGGTGTACTTCACTGCAGGCCCCGAGCGCGGCCAGAACATATACTTGAACCGCCCGTCCCGCATCGCGCCCACCACGGCCTCTGTGGTCTCCACCTCGCCCACGGCTGTTTCAGCCGTGACCGCGATTTCCACTCTTGCGCCGGGAACTGTGGCTCCCTCGATCGTGAACGGCGATGTCACAGTCTGTCCGTCCATGGGAGTGGTGAGTTGCAGCATGAACGGCTGCGGCTGCTGCGGCGGCGCCGGCCTGTCTCCACCGCCCACCACGGTGTCGGTCCCGGTACCACCTGGTGGCGTGCCGCCCGGCGGCCAACTCCGGTTCAACCGCACTTCCGAGCTTTCGCCCAGCATGTACTCTGTCGGCTCCGTGCCGCTGATGAACGCTTCCTGACGCGGGTCATCACAACTCGCCGTCGCGAGCAGGCCTGAGGTTCCGCAGACCGTGGCGAGGGTCACCCCGGGCGGGACTTCCCAATCCGCCTCAGGCATCCGTTCCAGCGCCACCAGCATGAACGCCCGCCAAATACGCAACGGAACCGAGGCGCCGACGACCTTGTCGGTCGGGCTGTTGTCGTCGTTGCCGACCCACACGCCCGTGACAACCTGTGGCGTGAACCCGATGAACCAGGCGCTGCGGTAGTCGTCGGTGGTTCCTGTCTTTCCGGCCAGAGGCCGGTCGAGGTTGGCGCCCCGGCCGGTGCCGCGGATGATGACCCCTTTGAGGATGTCCGTCATCACATAAGCCACCGCGGGACTCAAGGCCATCTCGCGTCGCGGCGTGTGCTCCTCGAGCACCTTCCCCGAGCGATCTTCGATGCGAAGGATTCCCACCGGCTCGGCCCGGACGCCCAGGGCCGCGAACACTCCGTAGGCGGACGTGAGCTCCAGGGGTGTGACTTCTGAACTTCCCAGCGCAAGTGACAGGTCAGGCCGCATCGGGCTCGTGATGCCCATCCGGTTCGCGAAGGAGATGACACGACGGGGTCCGAGTTCTTCCAGGGTGCGGATCGCAGGGATGTTGATCGAGCGCTCGAGCGCCTGCCGCATCTGTATCGGGCCGGCAAATTCCTCGGTGTAGTTTCTCGGCTGCCACAAACCCTCGGGCGTCTCGTACTCGATGGGCTCGTCCACGATGACTTTGGTCGGAGGCATCCCGCTCGCAACAGCAGTGACGTAGACGAACGGTTTGAATGCCGATCCGGGCTGGCGCCGTGCCTGCCACGCCCGGTTGAACTGGCTGGCCGCGAAATCGTATCCGCCGATCATGGCACGGATGTAGCCCGTCTGCGGCTCCAGAGAGACCAGGGCCCCCTGGGTGACGTTGAGCATCTCCTGCTGCGCGAGATCGATCCCCTGGCGGACGGCCTCCTGGGCCACCGCCTGCAGGTCGAGATCCAGGGTCGTGTATACCTGCAGCCCGCCGCGATGGACGACATCCTCGCCGTAGCGCTCGAGCAGGTACGGGAGAATGTAGGACACAAAGTACGGGGCCCGGCTACCCATCAATCCCAGGTTGCCTTCCTCTACGAGCGCGAGCGCTTCCTCACCGGCGCGCATCGCCGCTTCCCGTGAGACATAGCCGAGGTCGGCCATCCGCCGGAGCACGAGGCGCTGCCGCTCCACTACCTTCGGAAGGCTGCGGTAGGGAGAGTAGACGGACGGCGCTCGGATCAATCCTGCCAGCATGGCGCTTTCAGAAAGCGTGAGCTCTCCCACGGGCTTGCCGAAGAACACTCGCGCCGCCGTCTCGGCGCCGTACGCCCCATGACCGAAATAGACCTCATTGAGGTAACGCTCGAGGATCTCGCCCTTCGTGAGCCGGCGCTCGATCTCCACCGCAAGCAGCATCTCGGCCATCTTGCGGCTGACCACGCGCTCTGGGCTGAGGAACACCGTGCGGGCCAGCTGCTGGGTGATGGTGCTGCCGCCTTCGATGAGCTCCCCAGCCAGCAGGTTCCGGAACAACGCACGGACCATCCCGCGAGCGTCAATGCCGCGGTGCTGGAAGAAGCGATCATCCTCGATCGCCAGCACCGCCTGCTGCAGCGACGTGGGAATCCGGTCGAGGGGGACGATGGCGCGGTTCTCGCGGAAGAGACTGGCGATCAGCTGGCCATCCCGAGCGAAGATGCGCGTGGCCTCGGACGGCGGGGTGTACAGTGCCGTGACGTCGGGCAGCTTCCCGGAGAACGACAGCGCCATCCCCACGACCAGGCCCGTCCCGGCGATCGTGAGCACGACCAGCACAACGCTTGTGATCAGGGCAACTCGGCCCCAGCGGACCCGGCGCAGTCTGGAGACGGCTTTGCGCCGCAAACTCTCGATACGCGGTTTGGCGCGGGAGAAGTATTCCATATCCTGATTCGACCCCCAGGAGCCTGTCTTCGAGTGCATTCCCGGGGATGCCGGCGGGCAGACGCGGAGGTGATGCGGCGAATCCTACTGCGAAATCATCTGTATAGCCTGATCACGTT
>JAIBHM010000207.1 GCA_020028535.1 Armatimonadota bacterium
CGGCGCGCTGCTGGGCGACACCCCGCTGGGGGTGCGGTTCGGCGCCGTGGTGCTGTCCGCGGGCTCTGCATGGCTCCTGTTCGATCTCGGGCGGATGATGTACGGCCCTGCCGCCGGCGCCGTCGCCGCCATCGGTTTTCAGATCATTCCCTCGCTCTCGGTGGGCAGCATCTTCGCGTTCCCAGACGCACCGTTTACCTTCTTCTGGATCCTCGCCCTGTGGGCACTGTGGCGGGCGCGCACGTGGGGCCGGACGTACGACTGGTACCTCACCGGACTGGCGGCCGGCCTTGCCGCCCTCAGTAAACTCACCGCACTGTTCCTGGCGATCTCCCTGGTAGGATACGTCTGCGCCACACGCTCAGAGCGCCGCTGGCTGCGCCGGCCTGAACCCTTTTTGGCCGCCGCCATCGCGCTGGCCGTCTTTCTCCCCGTCGTCTTGTGGAATGCGAACCACGGGTGGAGCACGTTCCACAAGGCCCGCGAGCCTGTGCCATGGATCGTGACCGGCGTACCCGTGCTGAACGCGCTCGCGTTTGTCGGCGCGCAACTCGCGTACTATGGGCCCCTGACCTTTCCGCTGCTCATCGTCGCGTTGGTCATCCCGATCATGGGAATGCGTCGAAGCGACCCGCGCTCAGCTTTTCTGGCGTGGGGGGCTTTGCCTATCGTTGGAATGACGTGGGCAGCCAGCTTTGACGGCATCCCGAAACCTCACTGGCACGCGCCCGGACTGCTGCTGGCCCTGATCGCGGCCGGCGCGCTCTGGCCTTCCTTCCGGCCGCGGCTTGCGTGGCGCGTCATCGTTGCCGTCAGCGTCTTCCTGAACCTCGCGGTAATCGGAGCGCTGGTGGCCTTGCCGTTCCGGATGGATTCGCCTTCGGCGGGTCAGATCTGGGGGTGGGATCAGGTCGCTCGGGAGCTGGAGCCCGTGATTCAAGCGACGCCGAGCTCTCCCGGCCGCTTCATCCTGACGCAGCGGTATCAGGTCGCGGGGCCCCTGGAACTACATCTCCGCGGCCGCCATGTCGTGGCGACGACATTTGGCGGAGACGCGTACGACGTGTGGGTGCCTCACCAGCGCTTGATCGACCACAATGCCATCTACATCAACGACCTGGCTTCCGGCCCCGGCGTCCCCATCGACCGGATCTTCAGGCGGGTGGAGACCCTTCCCCCGATCGAGGTCAGGCTGAACGGCCGCGTCGTCCGGCAGTTTTCCGTTTATCGGGGATTCGGGTTTCGAGGACTACCGCGTCCTGTCGCCTTTCCCGATTACCCTGGAAAAGGTCGCCTACAACATCGTAGATGACGCGGGATCCCTCCAGGCGGGCGAACGGCGAAAGCGCGTGTTGCTGCGCGCGGCCGGGACCGAGAATGTGGGCGACCTCGATCCCGCGCGCCGTGAGGGCATCGGCGACCAACTGCCGGTGACACCGCCAGGGGACCGCCTCAGCACACATCAGTACGATCGTCTCGGTCGCAGCATGCGCCACAACTTCGTCGACGGCGCGCCGGAACGCCTCTGATTCCATGTGATCGGCGTACCCGCGAAAACTGTCGTTGCGCCACCCCACGTGCGGCGAATCCGGCCGCGGCTTGCGGCGTCCGCCGAGATCCTTGTTGTGAACGTACTGGATTCCGGCCTCCGCCAGCGACCGAGCGAGAGCCTCCCCGGCAAAATGCGGATGGCGCCGGGAGCCTGGAGCGATGCGGATATCAACGAGCCTCGTAACACCAAACGAGCGCAGGAGGGCTACAAACTCGCCGCTCGGCCGTGTGGAATGCCCGACCGTAAAAACGCGCGGGGCCCTGACCGTGGTCAAGGCCCCGTCGGAACTCGGAATTGGGAAGAACGCTACATCGCCTTGGATCTCCATCCGGCCATCACACCGAGCGCCCCGTAGATCAGGTGCACGATGTTGTCAATTGTTCCCATCCCCTGGCGGAACAATCCAAAGATATTGTTGTCGAAGAACCCGACGAGACCAACCACGAGAAAGACGACACCAAAGACCTTCGACCACATCGACTGCTGCGCCGCCCCGCCTCGATATCCCGCCCAGGCGAGCAGGCCGCCGGCCACAATGTGAATGATGTCCTCCAGGGTTTCCGAGTTCAATCCCAGGAGCGTATTGCCTCCGAGTAAGCCGATTACACCCAGGACCAAAAGGATAATGCCACCATAGAGTGCGTAGGCTTTCGCCGACATGTTTGCCGGCCTCCTTTTCTTGTATGTACGTTGCGTAGTTCCGCGGCGAGTTGCGCCTCGCCTAAATTACAAGGCCTTTCGGGTTGCCGCTGTCACCTCCTTCCCCGACTGATGCTATGAGGATGTTCGGCGGACGCCGAGGAGCAAGTTCTCTTTTCGCAGGGTGACGTTAGCGAGCTCGCGGGCGATCCACTCCGCGCGGTCGGCCACCCACGTGCACTGGGCCCCTGGATGCACCCGCGTTGGCGCGCCGGTCCCGTACGGCGCGTCCAGCGGCGCGGTCTCCGGATGCTGCATACTCCGGTCGAAGATCTCGAGGGCGGAGCGCAGCAGTCGCATGGCCTCTCGCGCCGTGGCATGTCCGCGCTGGATGTCGTCAACCGGCATGCCGGGATCGAGGCCGCGCATCCACGTGATCTCCTCGTCCCACCGCGCGGCGATGGAGGTGATGGCAGTCACCGTCTCCCGCATGGTCTTGGCCGCGTCGAGAAGATCATCGCCGACCCGACCCTCCACGCCGAACTGCGGACGGTATCTCAACTCGCCCGCGTACCGTCGGAATACTTGCGCCGCCCCGAGAAGGGCGCGGCCCAACCGCAATGCCTCGGCGTGCGCCGTGCGCCATCGGCTCAGATCATCAGTTTTGGGTGCGGCCATGGTTCGTTGACCCACTTGAGAACCCTATGCTACAGTGAACGCGGATTTGCGGCCCCCATCGTCTAGCCCGGCCTAGGACACCGGCCCTTCAAGCCGGACGCGCGGGTTCAAATCCCGCTGGGGGCACCATCGACCGCAGAAAAGCCCCTCAGACGGTTTCTCAAACCGTCAACTGGTCACTTCTCCGGCACATTTCAGTCTTTCCTCTCAATCTCCCGATGCCGAGGACTGATGGACGATGGGCAAAACCTGCGGCAACACATGTATACCGGGTCCCTTGCGAGGTCGGATTAACGGGTCTTTACTCTTGTGACGGAGATGCCCTTGATCTCTCTGCGGACGACTTCAAAGCCGATGCCGGCGAACGGGCATGTGTACTCGGTGCCGCCCGGAATGTCGGAGGTCAAAACCATGCCGCCGCACATCGCGACCATCCCTTCATTCCA
>JAIBHM010000208.1 GCA_020028535.1 Armatimonadota bacterium
GCGTCGGTAAGCATGTTGCCCCACGAGGGCGTCGGGGGCTGCACGCCCATGCCCAGGAAAGAGAGCGCCGCCTCGACCAGGATGGCGTTGGCCATCCCAAAGGTGGCTGCGACCAGAACAGGCGCCAAGGCGTTCGGCAGCATGTGCCGGATCACCACCCGCGCGTCCGAGGCGCCGGTGGCGCGCGCCGCCAGCACGAACTCCAGGTCGCGCAGCGCGAGGAACTGACCGCGCACGAGCCGCGCCAGGGACGGCCAACCCAGCAACCCCAGCACGATGATGACGTTCCAGATGCTCGGCCGCCCGAAAACGGTCACCGCGAAGAGGATAATGATGAGCGGGGGGAAGGACAGCATCACGTCCATGATGCGGCTGAGCACCAAGTCGATCCCTCCGCCGTAATATGCTGCCGCAGCGCCGATCGCGGTGCCGATGACCACGTACATCGCGACGGCAAGCAAGCCGACCGTCAGGGAGACGCGGGCCGCATAGATGAGGCGGCTCAGGACGTCGCGCCCGACGCTGTCACTGCCGAGTGGATGGGTGCGGGAGGGCGCAGCCTGGAACGCCACCGCGTCAATGGCGGTTGGGGAGTGAGGCGCCACCAGCGGCGCACCCAGGGCCAACGTCCCGATCACCGCCATCACAGCCAGGCTCGTTACCGCGAGCCGGTGACGGAGGAAGCGGCGCGCGGCCAGGGCCCAAAAAGTGACGGGCCGGCCCGGGGCCGCGGCGCGTACGGCGCGTGATACCGAGGCGACGTTACTCATACCGGATTCGCGGGTCTGCGGCGGCGTAGGCGACGTCTGCCAAGAGGTTCCCCGCGGCCACGAGCACCGCAGTAACGAGCGTGATGGCCATCAACACCGGGTAGTCGCGCTGGTTGATGGCCTCGATCGTAAGGCGCCCCATCCCCGGCCATTCAAAGACCTGTTCCGTGATCACCGCTCCTGCCAGGAGCGCGGGAATCTGCAGCCCGGCAATGGTGATCACGGGGATGAGGGCGTTGCGCAGAGCGTGGTGCCGCGTGACGATGAACTCGGCCAGCCCTTTCGCCCGCGCTGTACGCACGTAGTCCTGCCCGAGCACTTCAAGCATGCTCGATCGCACGTAGCGGGTCACCACCCCCGCGCCGGCCACAGCCAGGACCGCGGCCGGCAGGATGAGATGGTACAGGCCATCGACAAACCCCCCGTCCCCGCCGAGGGTCAACGTGCCGCCAACCGGTAACCACTGCAAGCGCAGAGAGAAGATGTAGATCCCGCCCAATCCGAGGAAGAACGTGGGCAGGCTGATGCCCAGGAACGTCAACACTGTGGCCACATAGTCCACGGCACTGTAGCGTCGCGTGGCCGCGATAACACCCACCGGGATGCCGATCGCGTAGGACAGCAGCAGCGCCGTTCCGGTGAGCTTGAGGGTAGGAATCAGGCGCTCGCCCACGCGTTTGGTCACGGGCGCGCCGCTGGTGAAAGAATAACCGAGGTTGCCCCGCGACAGCTCGCCGAGCCACTTGACGTAGCGGACGTGCACCGGTTGGTCCAGCCCAAGGCCTCGCCGTTTGATCACCATGTCCTCTGCGCTCATGCTGGGGCTGATCAACATCTGCACCGGATCTCCCGGCGTGAGCGACAGAATGAGGTAACAGAGCACCGTGATGCCCAGCAGGATAGGCACCATGATCAGCAGACGGCGCAGGATGTATCGTTGCATCAATCTCTACACTCGTGATTCGGCGAGAATCCGCCTCGCTTCCCGCAAGGCGCCAATCACGCGATTTTGCCCACGGGTTAGGTGGATCTGTGTGATCCGATACGCCTCGCTCCCAACCGGTAGCGAGGCGAACTTGAGCGCCGGCTCGAGGTCGGGCAGCGCGGGGACGTTCACCGCGGGATCGTGCCGGAACCGCCCCGCCCGGCTGTAGTTGATGGACACGAGCACACGCGCCAGGCGGCGCTGGATCTCATTCGCGCGCCGGACCTGTGGATCGGTTACGGGTTTCTGCATCAACGCGTTGGCGGCATCGTAGAAGCGCTCCAGATCATCCTCCAGCGCCTCCACCTCATTCTTAACCGGAGTGAAGTCGACGTGGGTTCCGGCGGCGTCCTGATACCGGGCCAGGGTCTGGGCGAACTCGCGCGCGGTGGCGCGGAAGTCGAGGGGATGGATGGTGCTGTTGGCCGCGCGGAAGGTCGCCGCCGCGTACACTTTCATGTCGCGCAGCAGATTGTCCCGGTCCGCGATCTCCATCGTGTCGTCTTCCGTGTGCCAGGCGATGTTGGCGCCGCATCCTCCGACCGGATAGTAGCCCTTCTCCTTCACGAGCGGCTGAGGCATCGTCGAACTCAGCATGTAGAACGTCGAGACCCCGATGTTGCTGAAGGATTTGTCGCCTGCGCGCAGCGGCCGGCCGCCTCCTGCCTCCTGTCCTGTCACGTCCTTGATCACGGCCTTGCCGATCCCCTCGGCTTCGCTCATCCAGAAGACATCTTCGAACACCGACGCCCACCGGCAGCCGGGCGAGTCGCAGTTGATGTGCGCGATGGCGTTCTCGTCGATGTCGAGCGCATAGGTATCCGCGTACCACGACGAACCGGCGTAGCGCCCGTGGGAGTGGCCGGACCACCACGCGATCCGCACAGAGCGGCGCAGCGCGTCTCGATGCTTCCACAGCACCCGCGCCACCTCGAGCAGGGTCGCGTCGCCCGTGGCGTTGTCGCCGATGCCTTCGTGCCAGGAGTCGATGTGCCCGTGCAGGAGCACGAACTTGTTCTGCTCTTCGCTGCCGCGGATCTCGGCCACGAGGACAGGAATCGGCCGCCAGCCCTCGTCGAGCTTCGTGGAGAACTTCACTTTCACCGGTCCGGCCTGCGCCAGGGCGCGTAGCCAGGATCCCTCGGTCTTATTGATCGCCACGACGGGGATCTGCGGCTTGCGCCGGATGGTGTCCAGGTCGGGGGACCCCCAGATGCTCGTGCAGATCCCCTCGTGGATGCGCTCGCCGGGACTGATGAAGATTGCGCCGACGGCGCCCTTCTCCTGGAACTCGATGACTTTGCCCGGCGAGGGATACCCTTCGGCGAGGACGACCTTGCCTGAGACGTCCTGCGCGATCTCACCGAGCCCTTCAAAGATCCCGATAATCCCTCCAACTCCCTGCGCAGGCACGTAGACGAGTGAACCGCGCTTGAACCGTCCATCCGTCGACAGGGACATCGATGGGGTTTTAGCGGTGAGCGCACGCGCCTCGGGGGTGATGACTTCCAGACGAGCCTTCTTTGGAATGCTGATGAGGAGTTCGGGC
>JAIBHM010000209.1 GCA_020028535.1 Armatimonadota bacterium
TATGAGCCAGGCCGGTGAGATCGATCGGCTCGCGGCGCAGTTCCGCCCGGGTCAAACGAGAGAGATTCAGCAGATCGTCGATCAACAGCGCCATGCGCTGCGCCGCAGCGCGGATCCGCTCCATGTGCTCTCGTCCATCCTGATCCAGGGCCGGGGCGTGATCTTCCATCACGATCTGGCTGAATCCGTCGATGGCCCGGAGCGGCGCCCGCAGGTCGTGCGACACGGAGTACGAGAAAGCCTCCAGTTCCTTGCTGGTGGCTTCGAGCTGGGCAGTCCGCTCGGACACGCGCCGCTCGAGTGTGGCGTAGGAACTGGCCAGTTGCTCTGTCATCCGATTAAACGCTCGCGCCAGCGTGCCCAGTTCGTCGGCGGATCTTACCGGCGCGCGCACACTCAGGTTTCCAGACGCGACGGCCGCGGCGGAATCGGCAAGCTCCAGAATCGGCTGCGTGAACTTCTTTGCCAGCGCGAACGAGGAGACCAATCCGAGCAGAAGAATACTGCCCTCCAATATCAGGATGAATGTGTTGAGCCGCGCCAGTGGCGCGTAGGCTTCGCGCACGTCAATCTTGGCCACCAGCCCCCAGTCGCGGTATCCCACCGGGCGGAAAGCGGCCAGAACCTCAACCTTCCGGTAATCTCTGGCCTGCACAAAGCCAGTCCGGCCGCGGATCGCCTCGGACATGGCGGATGCCTCCTCGTCCAGGGTGACCTCTGTCAGCAGACGGTGGCGCGTCGGCAGCAGGAGCCGCACCTTGTCGCTGATGCGCGTTCCTACCAGGATCTCGCCGCTTTCCCCCAACCCGGTTGTGCTCGTCAGAAATTCCACCATGGGTCCGATATCGAGCAGGACCACAGCCACGCCGAGGAACCGTTGCTCGTTGCCTGTCACCGGAGCAGCCAGCCACGCCCGATAATTGGCCCCGATCAGGCGGGGCAAACCCACAAATTTCCCCTGGCGTCCTTCAAGAAATGCGGGATCCGCAGAGTAGTCTTTGCCGAGCTCTCCTTCCTCAGTAGATGTGATCACTAATCCTGTGAGGTCCGTGAGCGAAATTGCCAAGAAGCCCTCTGAGCTCTTCTGGGCATCAACGAGGATGCGCCTGCTCTCGGACCGGAACTCATCGCGCGGCATCCGGCCCGTCTCGTATTCGTCCGTCAGCTGGCGGAGGCGCGTGCGGCTGGCGACCAGGGCTATCCGCTCCTGTTGCTGCCGGAGGTAGGTCTGTAGCAGGACTTGACGGTCTGATGCCGCGAGGATCAGGCGCTGATTAATCTGGTCGGCGACCATCTTGCGGACAAAATGATGCCCGGAGAGGATGAGCGTCCCGCTGGTGAGGACGACCATGACCGCGACAAAGGCCGTCTGCTTCAGCAAGATGGACGAACGTAGGCGTAATCCGGCCCTGGGTGGACGGCGCGCCGGCTCTGATGCGGAGATGCTCTCCATGTCCACCCTATGTCGTTGGAACGTGTCCCAAGTTGCATGGAAGTTCTACCACGTATGACTTTCTTTCAGACTTTCGTCCCCGCGAGTGGCCTTGAACACGTGACGTTTCTGTCCCCCGGCGAGGTGATTCGAGAGCGGGCAGGAAGGTTAGCTGCGAATGCAAATCAGAGTGTCGAGGAAGATGCATGCCGCGAGTTTCGGAGTCCGTCTCCATCGGCCTACTGCCGCTCGGGTCGCTGAACGCTATCACCGACGTGACAGGGGTCCTTGTGGGCCACGCCTCCATCCGGGGCGGGCGGCTGTGTACCGGCATCACTGCAGTCCTCCCACATTCGCGCAACCTGTATCGTGAGAAAATCACTGCAGCGGGAGCAGTGCTCAATGGTTACGGCAAGTCCATTGGCCTCATGCAGATCGAGGAACTGGGCACCCTTGAGACGCCCATCCTGCTGACCAGCACATTGAATGTCCCGCGCGTGGCGGATGCCCTCATTACCTACATGCTCGAGCAGGATGCCGCGATCGGCACCAATGAGACCGTCAATCCGGTGGTGCTGGAGTGTTTCGACGGTTATCTCAGTGACTCGCGCGCGCGGGCCGTGGGTGAGCGAGAGGTCCTGGACGCGATCGGGTCCGCGCGGGCCGGCCCCACGCAGGAAGGCTGCGCCGGCGCCGGTGAGGGCATGCGCTGTCAGGGGTTCAAGTCAGGGGTGGGGACGGCTTCCAGGGTCGTTGACCCTCCCGGATACACGCTGGGCATCCTGGCTCTCCCCAACTTCGGCTTCCCCGGTGACCTGGTGATTGCCGGCGTACCGGTCGGCCGGGAACTGAGCACGGCCGGGCAGCCCTCGGAGCGAGGCTCCTGCGTCTTTGTCGTCGCCACCGACGCCCCCCTGGCCGCCATCGATCTCCGCCGGATCGCCTGGCGATGCTTCCTCGGCATGGCGCGCACGGGAGCGATCAGCGGGCAGACGAGCGGCGATCTTGCTGTGGCATTCACGACTCATGCGCGTCAGGAGCGGCAGGACCGCACCGTGATGAACGGACTCTTTCGCGCAACCGGCGAAGCATCAGAAGAAGCCATCCTCAACGGTCTCTTCGCGGCGGAGACGACGGAAGGCCGCGACGGCCACGTCATGCCGGCGCTGCCCATCGATCAGGTCCTCGGGATCCTGCGACGTCATGGAGTACCTGTTCGCGGGGACGGGCAGTAGAGAACTGAGGTCGGATCGCGCGCGTTGAGGTAACGAGGTACCCATGGTAAAGATTCTGCTCATCTGTTTTGCGCTTGCCGTTCTTGCCGCTCCCGCCTCGCCTGCCCCGGCGCTCGAGCTCTCGGCGACCACTGTGAAACAGGGTGGGGCGCTGGAGGTTACCGTGAGGGGGGCCCTTGCGGGCACTCCGCGGGTGAAGTTCGCCGGGCGTACGTGGCCCATGTTCCGCGCCGGAGACGTGTGGCGGACATACGTCGGCACGGACGCCACGACCAAATCGGGCCGGTATTCGCTCAGCGTTGAGGCGGGGGGCCGCGTCATCGCGACACGCGCGATCACCGTCGGCCGCGTAACGTTTGCCATCCGGCGCCTGCGTGTCCCACCCGATTCATTTGCGCCTGAGAAGGTCGCGGAGGAGCGGCGCAAGGTGGGCGCCGCGCTGCAGGTCCTCGCCCCGCAGCAGCTGTGGGATGGTGCCTTCATTCTGCCCACGGTGGCCGCGCCGGTCTCGTCGCCCTACGGGGTGCTCAGCATCTATAACGGGATCATCCGGGGGTTTCATCGCGGGACCGACTTTGCGGCGCCGGTAGGAACGCCCGTCAAGGCCGCCAACCATGGGATCGTCCGCCTGGCCGA
>JAIBHM010000050.1 GCA_020028535.1 Armatimonadota bacterium
CTCTCGCAGAGCCGCGTGAAGAACATCGTCTTCGACTGGGACCGCATGCTCTCGCTGGACGGCGACAGCGCGCCGTACCTGCAATACACGTACGTGCGGGCCCGCGGCATCATGCGCAAGGGCAGCGAGGCCTATCCCGCGGGGGACATCGACATGCGGGCCACTGAAACGAAAGAGGAGTGGGCGCTCATCAAGCATGTCTCGCGCTTCCCGGATGCCGCCCGCGAGGCCGCGAGGACCTACTATCCTCACATCGTCGCCAACTATCTCTACCAGCTGGCGCAGGTCTTTCACGCGTTCTATCACGAAGTGCCGGTCCTCCAGGCGGAGGATGAGGCGCTCAGAGACAGCCGCATGGAGCTCGTGCGCGCGACTGCGACCGTGATGCGCACGGGCCTGGGCCTCCTCGGGATCGGTGTTCCCGATCGGATGTAGCCCTGGGGGCTGTTTCCGCGGGGAACTGTTTCAGGGTATAATACGTTTGTTAGGGCAGCATGCAGGGTTTTCCCGAGGGAGAGGAGAAACCCCCTCCGGATTCGGCCGCACAGGACGCCTGGCACTGACTGACTCCTGCTCGGGTGTCCGCCGTCATCGCTCGATGCTCCCAATTCTGAACGCATAGAGGAGACAGAATTGACCGCACTTCGCGCAGTTCGATGGCGCACGCGCGTGTTCGTTGCCGCTCTGATCCTGCTCGTCGCCGTCGTCCCGGCGTGGGCTGCGATCTTCTCGGACATCCAGGGGCTCCCGATGCAGCGGGCGATCGAACGCCTGGCTGCCAAGGGCGTGTTCCGGGGTACGTCGGGCACGACGTTCAATCCTGGGGGGACCGTTGGCCGCGGCGATTTCGCCGTTCTGCTCGTCCGCGCCCTCGGGCTGGACACACAGGGTCTGCCGGTCCCCGCATTCAAGGACGGCGCCGACATCCCACGGGACCAGCTGCCGGCGATCGCCGCCCTCAGCAACCTGGGCAGCGTCTCACCGGTCGCCGACGGCCGGGGCAAGGTCGAGGCGAAGAAAGGAACGCTCGTCTACACGCTGGCGACCGACCGCGCGACGTATGGCCCCGCGGACCTCATCAGGATCACGTTCTCCGTGACGAACACCAGCAAGCAGAACATGACCTTCGAACACGCGAACTCGCAGCTGTACGATTTCATCATCCGTGCGGCGGACGGCCAGGAAGTGGCCAAATGGTCGTTAGGACGCCCCTTCCTGCCGCTCGAGCAGCCCGTGTCTCTTGCCGCCGGACAGACGTTCAGCTGGCCGACGCTGTGGAAGCAGCTCGATCAGAGTGACGACCCGGTGCCGGCCGGACGGTACGAGATCATCGCCGTGCACACGACGAAATCGGATCCCACGTCGCTGTCGCTCTTCTTCAACAAGGGCGTGATGGGGGCGCAAGCCGACGGCACCTTCCGGCCGAAAGAAGAGATTACCCGGCTCGAACTGGCCACGGTCGCGGCGCGCGCAATCGGGCTGGGCGACGCGCCGGGCGCGAGCCTCAATGTGGCTGATGCGAGTGCGGTTCCGCAGGGCGCCCGGGCCACGCTCGCGGCGGCTATCGAGAGGCGGTTGATCAGCGTGGTCGGCGCCCGCGAGTTCCGCCCCGCGCAGAAAGCGACCCGGAGTGAGGTCGCCCAGGCGCTCGACGCGTTAATGGACACGTTGAAGCGGTACAACTTCGCCAAGGGGACGCTGAAAGACCCGGTCGGCGGGACGCCGCCGCAGCTCACCATCGAGGACGACAGCAAAAGGCTCCGCACCTACCGCGTGGCTCGCAATCATGTCGTGTACCGCAATGACCGGCAGGTGGAACTGCGGGACCTCCGGCCCGGCGATGCGCTGCTGTTCCTCAACATCGGCGACGTGGGCGACGTCGCCTACATCGAGGCCACGGGGAGATAGGCCATGCAGTTCTTCCTGGATACGGGCAGTCTAGAGGAGATTCGCACCGCGCAGGCGTGGGGCATCCTGGACGGGGTGACGACGAACCCGAGCCTCGTCAGCAAGGAAGGGATGGACCATAAAGCCCTGATTCGAGAGATCGCGTCGATCACGTCCGGGCCGATCTCGGTGGAGACGACCAGCGAACGGGCGGAGGAGATGGTAGCCCAGGGCCGCGAGTATGTCACGTGGGCGCCCAACGCGATCGTCAAGGTCCCCGCCACCGCCGAGGGGATCAAGGCCGCCTCAATCATGGGCAAAGAGGGCATCAGAATCAATGTCACCCTGGTGTTCTCGCCCAACCAGGCGCTCCTCGCCGCCAAGGTCGGAGCCTACTTCGTCAGCCCATTCGTCGGCCGATTGGACGACATCAGCGAAGACGGGATGCAGGTTGTTCGGGACACCGTGCAGATCTACCGTAACTTCGGGTTCCGGACAAAGGTGCTGGCCGCCAGTCTCCGTCATCCGATACACGTGGTCGAGGCGGCAAAGGCTGGCGCGGATATCGCCACCATCCCATTCAAGGTGATGGAGCAGTTGTTCAAACACCCGCTCACCGACACCGGCCAGGAACGATTCCTGGCTGACTGGCGGAAGTTGCAGGCAGAACTGGAACGCAAGAAGACCAAGGTATAGGAAAGGGATCCCGCGTGGCCGCGATCGCCGAACTCGAAACCAAGACGATGGATGAGCTCCAGGGCCTGGCCAAGGAGCTCAACGTTGCCAACTTCCGCCGCTACCGTAAGCAGGAGCTGATCATGCGGATCCTCCAGGCGCAGACCGAACAATCGGGCCTGATGTTCCGCGCCGGCATCCTGGAGATCATGGCTGAGGGGTACGGCTTCCTCCGGCACGACGGATACCTTCCGGGCTCTGAAGATATTTACGTGTCACCCTCACAGATCAAGCGGTTCGGCCTGCGGGTCGGGGACGAAGTACTGGGCCAGGTGCGTCCTCCCAAGGACAACGAGAAGTACTATGCGCTGCTGCGCGTCGAGGCGGTGAACGGTCTCGATCCGGAGCAGGCGCGCAACCGCCCCGACTTCGAGCGTCTGACGCCGGTCTTCCCGCATGAGCGGATCAAGCTGGAAGCTGAGGGGGATCTCACCACCCGCGTGGTGGACCTCTTCGCGCCCATCGGCAAGGGCCAGCGGGCGATGATCGTCTCACCGCCGAAGGCGGGCAAGACCACCATCCTCAAGAAGATCGGCCAGGCGGTGGTCAACAACTACCCCGAGATCTACCTCATGGTGCTGCTGCTGGACGAGCGGCCAGAAGAGGTCACCGACATGCGCCGGTCCGTCGAGGCCGAGGTGGTGGCCTCGACGTTCGACAGACCGCCCGAAGAGCACATCCAGGTGGCGGACCTGGTGCTCGAGCGGGCGAAGCGCCTGGTTGAGGGCGGCCGCGACGTCGTCGTCCTGCTCGACAGCCTGACGCGCTTCTCTCGCGCCAACAACCTGGTCATCCCCCCCTCCGGCCGGACGCTGACCGGCGGTCTCGATCCTGCCTCGCTCCACCGGCCTAAGCGCTTCTTCGGCGCGGCCCGAAAGATCGAGGAGGGTGGCAGCCTGACCGTTGTCGCCACGGCGCTGATTGACACCGGCAGCCGGATGGACGACGTCATTTACGAAGAGTTCAAGGGCACCGGAAACATGGAGCTTCATCTGAACCGCAAACTCCAGGAGCGGCGCACCTTCCCGGCCATCGACATCAAGATGAGCAGCACCCGGCGAGAGGAGCTGTTGCTCACCGAGGAGGAGCTGCGCAAAGTCTGGGTGCTGCGCAAGAGCCTGGAGCAGCTTGACACGGTGGCCATGACTGAGCTGATCCTTGACCGTCTGCGCAAGACCGCCAACAATCAGGCGTTCCTGCGGTCCATCGTGAAGAGCTCCGAAGAGGACGTGCAGTAGCCCGAGCCGCCTGTTCCCGTCTAGAACCTGCCCGCCGCGGGCAGGACCCGAGTACACCGAGCCCGAACGTACACCACCCGGAATCCATTGTCGCGAAGCAGGATGCTCCGGGAGCGGAGGACCCGGCACGGGGCCGTGATCCTGGCCCTCCGCGGTAGTATCCTTCGGGCAACTTACTCGGCGCAGGTGGGCGATGCGGGGAGCGGCAAGTCGCTACGGATGGGTTCTGCTCGCTATCGGCCTACTCTGCCTTCCTCTAGAAAGCTTCCCTACCCGGTTCCACCCACAGGCCGCCCAAGGTCCCTTCCTGGATCGAGTTTCTGCTGAAGTCCGGGCGGTCCGCGCGCTTTCCGCAGTCGGCATCGCCACCCCTATCTCTAGCACGGTCGCCTCAGCGAGTGAAGAGCAGATCCCGGCTCCTGCAGAATCCGCGGACGCCGATGCCGTGGCGCGTCCTCCGGTGACCGTGACGATTCGCGACGGGCAGTCCCTGTGGTCGCTTGCGGCTCAGTACGGGACGACGGTTGATGCAATCGCCGCCGCGAATGGGCTGAGCAATGCGCGGACGATCCGCACGGGCACGTCAGTAGTCATCCCCGGGGCAACCGCCGCTAGGCCAACACCGAAGAAGATGGTCGCGAGAACCTCCAAACCCGGGACAAAGACGGTCGTTGTCCGGATTTACAATGGCCAGACGGTATGGGACGTTGCCCAAGCGTACGGCGTCTCCGTCGAGGAGATCGTGGCCGCAAACGGGCTCAGCAGCCCGGACTTCGTGAGGGCCGGCCAACGGCTGGTGGTGCCGGTACAGGCGTCGGTGTTGAGCCCCCGGCGGGTCGCCGCGGCGATCGCTGAATCAGCGGGCTCGGTGGCCTCCTCCGCGGTGGTTCTTGCCCAGGGATTCATCTGGCCGGCGCGGGGCCGGCTGAGCTCGGGATTCGGCTGGCGGCGGCTGCGCCATCATGACGGCATCGACATTGCCGCCCCCTATGGCGCCCCGATCACCGCGGCCCGCGACGGGACGGTCGTCTTTGCCGGCTGGTACTATGCGTACGGGAAGACCGTGATCGTCAGCCACGGGAACGGCCTCCAGACGATCTACGGCCACGCGAGCAGAGTGCTGGTCCAGCGGGGAGACCAGGTGAAAAAGGGTGAGTTGATAGCGCACGTGGGTTCCACCGGACGCTCGACTGGCCCGCACCTGCACTTCGAGGTGCGGATCAACGGGCGCGCGGTGAACCCAATGAAATACCTCTAGACCCTGCCACTGCGTTCACCGACCCACTACCTCCACCCTCCGCCGTTTCACAAGCCGTTATCCGTGTGATATAATCGCACGGTCTTAGAAAGCGGATCGTTTGAGGGTTGAGGTGTCACCATGAGAAAGGGTATTCATCCCGCCTATTATGAGACGACGGTGACGTGCGCCTGCGGCGAGACGTTTGTCACGGGCTCCACGAAGCAGAATATCAGGGTGGAGATCTGCTCGAAGTGCCACCCATTCTACACGGGGACCCGGAAGTTCATCGACGCAGAGGGCCGCGTGCAAAAGTTCGCCAAGAAGTATGGGCTGAAGGTGTCCTGAGCGGACGGACGTGCCATCCCGACTGAGGGGGCGGTTCTCCCGTCCCCTTCTTTATTTCTGCGCCACGGTCGCCGTGACCGGCGCGCTGGCCCCTGCGGCCCCCGCTCAATCCGTGCCGGGCTGGCGCCTGCACGAGACCCCACATTTCCTCATTTACGCGGTCGACGGGACCCGGGCGTCTCGCGACATCGAGCAAATCAAGGCGGATCTGGAGCTTATCCATATGGAGGTCATCGCGCCGCTGGACCTCCCTCCGTCACGATTGATCTATCCACTCTACGCATCGCTGGAGGTCTTCCGAAGAGACTGGTGGCACTTTGCCACGCTGGGGTACGGCGACGTGGTGCATGGGTGGGGAACGACTTACACGGGCGACTCCCGCGAAATCACACCCTACACGCTCACCCGCGTCGTGGTCTCCGATGCGTTTCCCAGGGCGATTCCGCTGCTGAGGTGGGGATTGGGTGAAGCGCTCGGGGATTCGTTCGCCGGCGTGGACGCCAATGGCCATCTGAAGGCGGCCGTCGATGCGGGGCTCGTCATCCCGGCGTTGCGGGACATCCTCGCACCAAGCGACTTCGGCAATGCGCTTCCCCTGAGCTACCCCACGGCCGTGTCGTTCATGGCCTTTCTGATCGAGCGTTACGGATTTGCGCGGACGGCGTCGTTCGTCGAGCGAGTGGACTATCGTTACTTCGATTTTGAGAATTTGTTCATCATGCACTTCCATGCGCGGCTCGCCGAGGTGGAGCGCGCGTGGCAGGCGCGGATCTCCTCGGCAACGGTGACCGGCAGGATCGATTCGTCCACATACCTCGCGGCCAACAGCTTTATCTACCGGGTTACCCTTGCGGGGAATCCAGGCCGCCAGATGCTGCTGCCTGATGGGCCGGTTGTGGTCAGCGAGGCGTTTGCCGCCGTGGAGCCATTGCGGAGGCTGAACCTGGAAAGAGTCCGGACGCGCATGGAGACCGCTGCCCGGGCGAGCCGCCGGGCCGAACAGCAGGAGCAGCGGACAGAGACCACGCTGCGCGGCATCGTGTACGTGGTCGTCCTTACGCCCATCCTGCTGGCGGTTGCGTGGCTGCTGTGGCCGAGCCTTCGGGCGCGTGTCGGCGCCCCTCGCGTGGCCGGGACCCACCGGCGGTAGGAGGCGAACGAGGTTATGGCTGACCCGCGGATGCTGATTGGCGGCCAGGCGGTGCTGGAAGGCGTCATGATGCGCTCGCCGCGCTGGACGTCGACCGCCGTGCGTCTGCCGAGCGGTGAGGTCACCGCGTTCACAAGCGCGTTCGATTCGCTGCTGCTGCGGAGACGCTGGCTGCGGGCCCCGGTCATCCGCGGGGCGATTGTCCTCTACGAAGCCCTCACGATCGGGATCCGGGCGTTATTTCTGTCAGCAAACGCGGCGCTGGGAGAAGACGAGAAGATGACCCCGCAGCAGGTCGGCCTGTCCGTCGTGACCGGCCTGGGCCTGGCGATCGCCCTGTTTTTCGTCCTGCCGACCGTTGTCGCGCGCTTAGCCGATCCGTACCTTGCCAGCGTCTACACGCTGAATCTGGCCGAGGGCGCCGTCCGGGTTGGGATTCTCATCGCGTACATCGCCTCGATCGGGAGGGTCCCGGACATCCGCCGGGTCTTCGGGTACCATGGAGCGGAGCACAAGGCGGTGAACGCCTATGAGGCGGGGGCGCCGCTCGTGACCGAGACGGTGCGGGTGCACAGCCGCTTCCACCCCCGGTGCGGCACGAGCTTCCTCCTCATTGTGATGATCGTCGCGATTATCGTCTTCTCGTTCCTCGGCCGGCCCCCGCTGCTGCTGCGCATCGTGAGCCGCCTGGCGCTCATCCCGGTGGTGGCAGGACTGAGCTACGAAGTGATCCGCGCGGGCGCGCGGTTCCGCTGGTTCCGCCCGCTCGTGGTCCCGGGGATGTGGCTGCAGCGCCTCACGACCCAGGAGCCCGATGACCGCCAGATCGAGGTCGCCGTGCGGGCGCTACGCGAGGTGCTAGACCGTGAGCAGAAGGGACCCGATATAATGGGTGTGGCATGAGTATTGATCGCACCGTGATGATGGAGCGACTGGGCGCGATGTCCGTGCGTTATGAGGAGTTGCTGCGGGCGCTCGCCGATCCGTCCATCTTCGCAGATCCCGAGCGCTATCAGCAGGTCGCCCGGGAGCAGGCCTCCCTGGCGCAGGCCGTCTCCACGTACCGTGAATACCAGCGGGTGACGCGGGAGATGGAGCAGGTCGCTCAACTGGCGCGGGAGGAGCAGGACACCGACCTCCGCGAGATGGCAAAAACGGAGGAGGAGCGGCTCCGCGAGGACGCCGAGGCCCTGCTGGCACGATTGCGCGGGTTGCTGACGCCCAAGGATCCTCTGGCCGACCGCAATATCATCGTGGAGATTCGCGCCGGCGCCGGGGGCGATGAAGCCGGGCTGTTTGCCGGGGATCTGTTCCGCATGTACTCGCGCTTCGCGGAACGCAACCGCTGGAAAGTTGAAGTTCTTCAGAGCAGCCCCTCCGAGCTCGGCGGCTTCAAGGAGATCATCTTCGCCATCCAGGGCAAAGGCGTGTACCGCCGGCTGAAGTATGAGAGCGGCGTGCATCGCGTGCAGCGCGTCCCCGCGACCGAGGCGGCGGGCCGGATCCACACGTCGACCGCCACGGTCGCCGTCCTCCCGGAAGCGGAAGAGGTGGACGTCCGCATCCGTCCCGACGAGATCGAGATTGAGACGTACCGGGCCGGCGGGGCGGGCGGACAGAACGTGAACAAGGTCGAGACGGCCGTGCGCATCAAGCATCTGCCTACCGGACTGGTCGTGGCGTGTCAGGACGAACGCTCTCAACACCAGAACCGCGAGAAGGCGATGCGGATCCTGCGGGCCAAACTGCTCGAGCTGGAGGTGCAGCGGCAGCACGAGGCCATCGCGAAGCAGCGCCGCCAGCAGGTCGGCAGCGGCGAGCGGAGCGAGAAGATCCGCACCTACAACTTTCCACAGAACCGCCTGACGGACCACCGTATTGGGCTCTCCCTGCACCGCCTCAATATGGTGCTGGACGGCGACCTGGACGAGTTGTTTGAAGCCCTCGGAGCCGCGGAATTGCGCGACCTCACGTCAGCCCCGAGCTGAGCGTTGACGACCAAGGACGCCTATCTGCTGGGTCGGGATCACCTCAAGGCCGCCGGCGTGCATGAGCCGGCGATCGAGGCGGAGATGCTGTTGCGCTTTGTGCTGGGGATCGACCGCGCGCAGCTGTACACTCACTGGGACGGCACCATCGCTGCGGCGGCGTGGGAGCAGTACCGCGCGCGGCTGGACGAGCGAGCGGGCGGCCGCCCGGTGCACTACATCGTCGGCGAGCGGGAGTTCATGGGGCTGCTGTTTGCCATTGACGAGCGGGTCTTGATCCCTCGCCCGGATACCGAGCTGCTGGTGGAGCACGTCGTCGCCTGGGTCCGGGACCACGGTGGATCCCGGCTCGTCGACGTCGGCACAGGCAGCGGATGCATCGCGGTCAGCCTGGCCCACGTCCTTCCGCACGTGACAGTGTATGCGGCGGATCTGTCCCCCGACGCACTGGACGTCGCCCGCGCGAATGCCGCCAGGCACGGCGTGATCGAGCGAATCCATTTCGTGCAGGGCGACCTGATGCGGTCGCTCCCTCCGGACCTCGCCGGCCGTATCGATGCCGTCGCCAGCAACCCGCCCTACGTTCCCCGCGACCAGGCCTTCCTGCTGTCCCGCGAGATCACCGCGTTCGAGCCTGAGCAGGCGATCTTTGTCCCCGGCGACGGCACGGAGATGCACAGACGGCTGATCGAGATGGCGCCGCGCTGGCTGCGGCCGGGTGGTCTGCTGGCGATGGAAGTTGGAGCGGGCCAGGCCCCCACTGTCGGCGACGCCGTGGAGGATGCCGGCGGATTTGATCATGTCGCCCTTCTTCCTGATCCCGTGGGTATCGAGCGGGTTGTGTCCGCCACACTGCGGTGACCGCTCTCCGGCCGTCGCCCGAATCAAAGGGACAGCACTTGAGTGGGCGGAATTACTAAAGTGATGTCGTACTACAGTCTTACGTTCGCCAACCTTGGCGAACTCACGCCCCGTCCCATCCCGATCATCCGCGTTGAGCCCGGCGAACGCCGCGCCCCGCGGCGCGCCCTCGAGACGCTGCGCAACGGCGGGGTGGTGGCGTACCCCACCGACACGGTGTATGGCGTCGGCTGCCGGATCGACAACGAGG
>JAIBHM010000051.1 GCA_020028535.1 Armatimonadota bacterium
ACCGGGTTGCGCACCCAACGCAGAACACGCGGCCACGGCTGATTCCGTTCCGCGTCGAGCCGGCGGTCCAGCGCGGTCATGAAGTCGGCCCAGTGGCCCTCGGACAGCCTGGGTTCCGGGGCCGTACGCAGCAGCGCACTCATATTCTCGACTGTTTCCGCCTCGCGGCGGCACGCCGGGCAACCCTCGAGGTGACTGCGCAGCGCGCGGCGGGCGTCGGGAGGCGTGGTGCCGCTTGACACCTCCAGCAGCAGATCGCGGGCTTCAGAGCACTCCATGTTCACTCGCTCCATCGGTACCACGCTTCTGTACAGCACCTACGTAAGGCGCCAGAGACTTCCGCAGCTTGGCGAACGCCGCGAACATCGTGGCCTTCACCGTTCCTTCCGCGCACCCCATGATCCGGCCGATGTCGGCGTACGGCACGTCCTGGTACACGCGGAGCACGACCATCGCTCTCTGCCGCGGCGGCAGTGCGTCGATGGCTCGGGCCACAACCTCGCCCAGCTCCCGCTGCTCGGCGATCTCTACCGGGTTATCGTGAGGAGATGGCTCCCAGATGAGTTCTTTCAGTCCGGTCAGCACGTCCCTGGAGCGGCGGCTGTTGAAGTCCAGGCAAAAGTTCACGGTAATCCGGTATAGCCAGGTGCGAAGTTGGGCGCGCGCCGCGAATCTGGGCAGCGCGCGGTGGACGCGGATGAACACCTCCTGCGCGACGTCCGAGGCATCCTCGTGGCTATGTACCATGCGCCGCGCGATACGATACACCGTCTCGCGGTACTTGATCACGAGGGCGGTGAATGCGCTCTCCTCGCCGCGCTTGAATGCCTCGACTAGCGCCAGGTCTTCGGCGGTACTCATCCGATAGGACTAACGGTTCGGCCCCTCAGGAAGTTTAGCCTCTCCTCGTGTTCTATGCCCGCTGTGGGGCGGCAGGAGCCTGTGATGGGAAGAAGCGAACCCTCCCCTCGAGGGGTCGTGACGTGCGCGAAAAACAAGCCAGCTGCCCCAACTGTGACACCGTTCTCACGGCGCACTACGAACCGGATGAAGCCGAAGGCTTGTGGTACGAATGCTCGATTTGCGGCCTGCGGGTCGCAGCCGAAGGCTTCCGGTCCGTTGAGGCCGAGGACGAGGTTGTCCACCGACGGTCCCACGCCCACTGATTCCCACCCACACCGGCGATGGAAGTCCCGCTGACTCAGCCGTGCCCTGATTGCGGCGCAGATATGGAGCCCAGCGGCCGCGCGCGACGCGGCGGGACCGTCTACACGTGCCCGGAGTGCGGTCATGAGATGGAGTCGCACGATGAGCCGGAGCGCGAAGAGGACGTTGAGGGCAAGGAGGACGAGGACGATGCCGACTAGGCTGAGTAGACCACGGTCCCGCCGACGACGGTCATCATCACGCGCGTAGACAGCAGCTCCTCCGGGGCGGCGGCAAAGAGATCTCGATCCACCGCGATGAAGTCGGCGCAGTACCCCTCGAGAAGGCGGCCCTGGACCCCCTCTTGACCGGCCGCGTACGCGGCGCCGGTCGTGTAGGCACGGACCGCTTCGTCGATCTCCAACGCTTCGTCCGGATACCATGACCGCACCTGTGGTTCCTCGGCGCGCTTTCGGGTGACCGCCGCGTACAAACCCGCAAAGACATCTGGTGTCTCCACCGGCGCATCCGAGCCAAATGCGAGCGCTGTACCTGCGCGCAAGAGGCTGCGCCAGGCATAGGCGGTGCGGCTGCGACGTCCCCAGTAGCGGTCGGCGATCTCGCGGTCAACGGTGGCGTGAACCGGCTGCATCGAGGCGGTGACCTTGAGCCGGGACAGCCGCGGCAGATCATCCGGATGAATCAGCTGCACGTGCTCGATGCGGTGTCGCCCCCCCAGCGCGCGGGTGGCATCCAGACTGGCTTCAAACGCGTCGAGCACCCACCGGTTCGCGCGGTCGCCGATGGCGTGGATCGCGCACCAGAACCCGCCACCCACCGCCCGGCGCACGAGATCGGTGAGCTCCTCGCGGGTGTGGACGGCGATCCCTGTGTTGCCCGGCTGCCCCTCGAACGGCTCGAGCATGGCTGCCGTCTGCGACCCGAGCGTCCCGTCGGCAAAGATCTTCACCGGCCCGACCCGCAGCCACTCATCGCCGAACCCGGTGCTAAGACCCGTGGCCACGGCATCTTCGAGCGCGCCCTCGGGGATCGTCGTCCAGACGCGCAGAGACAATTCTCCGCGTTCGTTCAACCGCTGGAAGACCCTGAACGCCGGCGCGCCCTCGAGCGAAGCCGTTCCCACGAAATTGTGCACGCCGGTGATGCCCAGCCGGTGCATCGCGTTCACGGCGGCGCGGATCCCGTCTTCGATCTGCTCCGGCCCTTCCAGCGGGACGACGCGCCAGATGAGGTCGTTCGCCGTCTCCTTCAAGACGCCCGTGGGTTCTCCGCGCCGGTCGCGGACGATCTCTCCGCCGGGTGGATCGGGTGTCGTTCGAACGATCCCCGCGAGCCGCAGCGCGACTGAGTTGACCCACAGCAGATGACCGTCCTTGCTCGAGAGGAGTACGGGGAGGGCCGGGGAGACAGGATCCAGATCCTCACGCGTGGGGAAGCGGTCCTCCGGCCAGAGGTTCTTGTCCCACCCGCGGCCGCGTAACCACTCCCCGCGCCGGACCTGCTGCGCCGCCGCGCGCACCTTCTCCACGGCTTCAGGCAGCGATCGCGCGCCCCGCAGCTCGACGCGACGAAGACTCAAACCATAGGATGGGAGGTGGATGTGCGCGTCGGTGAATCCCGGCAGCGCGGTGCGACCGCCCAGGTCGGTCCGCTCGAACCCCGGAAACGCTCCGCGAAGATCTGCAGAGGAGCCTCGTCCGACGATCCGGCCGTTGGCGACGGCGATCGCTTCGACCTTTGGGAGCGCGGGATCGAGCGTGTGGAACTGTCCGCCTGTGAAGACGAGCCCTTTACCAGGCTGTCCGATCGCCGATCCACTCGTAGAGGTAAACGCGTACACGTTTATAGACAAGGTATGTGATGAGTGAGGTCACCGCTCCTTTGAGCAGGTTGAACGGCAAGAGCGCGGGCAGAATGAGCGCCACAATCTGGTCTCGAGAGAATCCAGGAAAGAACACGGGCGTCAGGATCACGTTGGCGATGATCATCGCCGCCGTCATTGTCAGCACACCAAGAATGAGTGACTTGATCGCACCAATTTTGGTGTGCTCGACCAAGTAGTAAGCGCCTGCCACGCCGACCAGGGCTATTCCAGCAAGCGTATTCATCAACACTCCGAACGGGCCATGCTCTTTGAATGCGAAAAGGGTGATCAGGACCCCTTTGACGAGTTCCACCGTGATTCCGGCTACCGGGCCTACAGCAAACGTTGCGATCAGCGCGGGGATGTCACCTGGATCGTACTTAAGGAACGGCGCAAAGAGACCTCGCGGGACTTCCAGAAACTGCATGAAGAGAAATGCGAAGGCGCCGAGGATAGCAACTTGCGTGATCCGCCGCATCCTGCCCCTCCAATCATGCGACCAAAAGGGGCGGGACCGCAGAGAAGCTGCGGGTTCTGACCTTCTTCCATCCGGACTGTACCGTCGGCCCCGGAGTTTCACCGGGTCCACCGATCACCATTGGCGATCGGGTAGCGGGCTGTACCGCCGGTCGGGAATCTCACCCTGCCCCGAAGGTCGGCTATGCAGTTGCGTTCATCTCATACTAGCATCGCTACGAAACAGCGGTCAACGAACGGGACGACCTCCGGCCTCAGCAGGACAGTCCTAGCCCACTCAGATTACCGAACAGAACTCGGTCCGGACCGAGTTACCCTTGCTCGGCGCATGTCGTAGGGCGGACGCCGAAGGCCGACGAAGAGCGTAGTCATGAAACGCGTCCTCTTTGTGTGAGTGGGGAACAGCGCCCGCTCGCAGATGGCGGAGGGGCTGTTCAACGCCGCTCCTCCGGCTGAGTGGCGGGCCAGCTCCGCGGGAACGGAGCCGGCAGCGCAGGTGAGACCGGAAGCGATTACGGTCATGCGGGAGATTGGTCTGGACATCTCGCATCACCAGCCAAAGCATCTCCGGGAGGCACTCGGGCCTGACGTGGCCGTCGTCGTGGGCCTTTGTGCTGAAGAAGCCTGTCCTATCGTCCCCGGTGCGCGAAGCGAGCATTGGCCGCTGCGCGACCCTGCCGGCAGCAAGGACCTTCAAGTCTACCGGCAGCTGCGCGACAACCTGCGCGAGAGAATTTCCGACCTGGTTGCACGCCTAGCGAGGGAACAGACGAGCTGATCTGATGGGGCTTCGCGAATTCCACCTGGATCTCAACAATCCGGAATTCGTCTACGATCCCTATCCATTGCTGGCGGATCTGCGCGAGTCAATTCCCGTGTTCTACGATCCAGCGTGGAAGAAGGTCTTTTTCACGCGGTATGATCACATCGCGGCGCTGCTGCGGGATCGCCGGCTGGGGCGATCCATCCTGCACATACTTTCCCGCGACGAGCTGGGCTGGCCACCCCCGAATCCGCTGACCAGAGACTTCGACCGGTTCCAGAGCGACCACATGCTCGACAACGAGCCGCCCAAGCACACTCGCCTGCGGGGCCTGATGCTGAAGGCGTTCACGCCGGCACGGGTGGAGGGATTGCGTCCCAAGGTGCAACACATTGTGGACCGGCTCATCGACCAGGTCCAGGATCGTGGCGAGATGGACCTGCTCAAGGATTTCGCGGAACCGATTCCCGTTGCCGTGATCGGGGAGTTGCTCGGCGTGCCGGAGGCGGATCGCCACCTCCTTCGACCCTGGTCGGCCCGGATCGTGAAGCTCTACGAGCTAGGCTACACTGACGAGCAGGCCCGCACAGCCAATCAGGCCGTAGTCGAGTTCTCCGCTTACATCAAGGACCTCGCCGCCGACCGCCGCAGGCGGTCCAGAGACGATCTGATTTCCGCTCTGGTACGGGTGGAAGAGCAAGGAGAGATGTTGACCGAGGACGAGCTGGTGGCCAACTGCATCCTGCTGCTCAACGCCGGCCACGAGGCCAGCGTGAACGGCACGACGCTGGGGATGCTCTCCCTCCACCACAATCCGGACCAGATGGCGATGGCGAGGGAAGCGACACAATCAGGCCGGCACGATTTCTTCAAGACCGCGGTTGAGGAACTGCTGCGGTACGATACGCCGTTACCGATGTTCGAGCGATGGGTGCTGGAGGATTTCGACTTCAACGGGACGGCACTACGGCGCGGCACAGAGGTGGGGCTGCTCTATGCCTCCGGCAACCGGGACCCCCGCAGGTTTCCCGGCCCGGACGCCCTGGATCTCACCCGCAAGGACAACCCACACCTCTCCTTCGGCCTGGGCATCCATTACTGCGTAGGGGCGCCGCTCGCACGTGTCGAGCTGCAGACGTCGTTCCAGACCCTGCTCCGGCGCCTGCCGGGAATCCGGATCGCGCGCGAACCGGTGGAGTACACCGGCGGGTTCGTGATCCGGGGTCACAAGGCCATGGCGGTGGAATTCGCGGCCGCCTAAAATGACCCCACCCAGCCGGCGGCATTGACCAGAAGAGCGAAGAGGATCAGGTGACGAACAGTCCGCCTGGTTTCAGACGACCTCACGATTCGAGGGAACCCGGAAAGGCTGCGCGCACACCCACTTCATCCAGATGGCGGTGAAGGTCTGCGGGATCTTCGTAAACGCGATAGGCGCCCGCTCGCTCCAGTTCTTCCTCACCGTACCCGCCGGAGAGCAGCCCCACCCCCAGCGCTCCGGCGCGGCGGGCCGCGAGCATGTCCCAGACGCTATCGCCCACCACGATCGATGAGTCGATCTCGACCCCAAGCCGGCTGGCCGCCACCAGGAATAGATCCGGGTCCGGCTTGGCATGCGCGACCTGATCGCGGGTGATTACCGGTATGTCCGGTCTGATCTCCAACACCTTCAGTGTCGCCTCGGCCGTAGCCAGACGGCCGCTGGTGGCGATGGCCCAGGGCACTCCAAGTTGCGACAGCGCCGCCGTCAGCTCGAGGGCCCCCGGCAGCGGGCGCACTTCCGTCGCCAGGCGGATGAACGCCTCACGGTGCAGACGCTGGGCGCGCGCTACTTCGTCCTCGGTGAGTCTCCGCCCCGTCTCCCGTGAGAGCGCGTTGACAAACAATCCGCCGCTCATGCCGATCTTGCGATGAATGCGCCACACTGAGAGCCGGATGTCCACGGCTTCCAGGGCCTGCCGCCAGGCCAGAACATGTTCGTAGACGCTGTCCACCAGCGTGCCATCCAGGTCGAAGAGAAACGCCGGCCCGGCCGGGCCGCGCCGGCCGCGCGCTCCATTCCTTCGGGAGGCCCTCTCAAGTCTACGGGGTGGCATGGATGACTAGACGTTGAGCTCGCGCAGCTCCCCCGTTGCTATGTAGACGATGCGCTCGCAGACGTTGGTGATGTGATCGGCGGCGCGTTCCAGGTGGCGGGCAACGATCAGGAGTTCCATGGCGCGAGGAACCGTTTGAGGATCCTTGATCATGATATCCAGCAGGTCATGGAGGACGCGGTTGCGCAGGTCGTCGACGGCGTCATCCTTGGCTGCAGCGCGCTTGGCGAGCGCGGCGTCATGCGACCGGAAGGCTTCCAGCGTGTCCCGGATCATCTCCTGCACCTGCACTTCCATTCTTGGGATGTCCACCAGCGGCTTGACCAGCGGCTCCCCCGCCAGGCGCTTGACGGCCCGCGAGATTCCCTCAGCGTGATCGGCCATCCGCTCCAAATCGATCGTGATGGCGAAGACCGACGCGATCGTGCGCAGATCGCCGGCCATCGGCTGCTGCGTGGCCAGCAGCTGCATGCAGCGCTGCTCCAGCTCGAAGTGCAGCGCATCGATGGCGTCGTCCTCCGCGATCACCTGCTCGGCCATGGCCACATCGCGGGCCTTCAGCGCCTCGACCGCCCGATGAATGGCTTCGCCCGCGCGCGTGCCCATCCGGACGACGTCATCCTTCAGCCTGTGGAGCTCGCGCTCAAACGCTTCTCGGGTCACTAGCCGAACCGTCCGGTGATGTAATCCTCGGTCCGCCGGTCCGTGGGTCGCGTGAACAGGTCGTTGGTGGAGCCGAACTCGATGAGCTCCCCGTCGAGGAAGAATCCTGTAAAGTCAGAGACCCGGGCCGCCTGCTGCATGTTGTGAGTCACGATGACAATAGTGATGTCGTTGGCCAGATCGCGGGCGAGTTCCTCGATTCGCAGCGTGCTGGCCGGGTCGAGGGCGGAGGCCGGTTCATCCATCAGCAGTACCTCCGGTGAGACAGCGAGCGCCCGGGCGATGCACAGCCGCTGCTGCTGGCCGCCGGAGAGACTCGTGCCCGGCTTGTGCAGGCGGTCTTTCACTTCATCCCACAACACGGCCGCCTGCAGGCTTCGCTCGACGATTTCCTCCACTTTCGCTCTGTTGCGCTCCCCGGCCAGCGTGAGTCCTGCTGCGGCGTTCTGAAAGACGCTCATGGTCGGGAACGGGTTGGGCTTCTGAAACACCATTCCCACGCGCCGGCGAACCTGGACAGGATCCGTGCCAGGGGCGTAGATATCCTGGCCGTCCATCACCACCCGCCCGCTGACCCGGGCGCCGGGCACCAGTTCGTGCATTCGATTCAGACAGCGCAGGAATGTGGACTTCCCGCACCCCGAGGGTCCGATGATCGCGGTGATCTTTCGCTCCGCGACGATCATGGTGATCCCCCGCAGGGCGTGCAGCCGGTCAAACCAGGCATGCACCTCGTCAGCCTGGATGCCCGTGGTATGGTCGATGAGTGAAGCGACTCGCTGCTTGTTCACACTGTTCACGTGGAAGGTTCTATCGTAGCTTGACCTGCCGGTTGGCCGCAAAGCGCGCCGCGATGTTCACGATGAGCACGATCGTCACGAGGACGAGCGCCCCCGCCCACGCCTGACGGTGCCAGTCGTCAAAGGGCGAGATCGCGTACGCGAAGATCTGCAGCGGCAGCGCCGCGATCGGCTGCAGGATGTCCCAATTCCAGAAGCGATTGCCGAATGCGGTGAACAGCAGCGGCGCTGTCTCGCCGGCGATCCGCGCCAGGCCCACCATGATCCCGGTGACGATTCCTGCCGCCGCCGTGGGAATGACCACACGCATCGTCGTTTTCCATGTGGGAATGCCGAGCGCCAGCGATGCCTCGCGCACGCTCTGAGGGACGAGGCGGACGATCTCCTCGGTGGTGCGGACGACCGTCGGGATCAGCATCACGCCCAGAGCTACGCCGCCGGCCAGTGCGCTGAAGTGTCGCAGCGGCAGCACGATCAAGACGTAGGCAAACAATCCCATCACGATGCTGGGGATGCCGTTCATCACGTCGGCTGTAAATCGAGTGACCTGGCTCAGCCGGGTGGACGGATATTCGGAAAGGTACGTGCCCCCGAGCACCCCGATGGGAATGCCCATCGCCCCCGCGAGTGTTATCAACAGGATGGTGCCTGCGATGGCATTCGCCATGCCGCCTCCGGGCTCGCCCGCGGCGCCGGGGATTTCGGTGAAGAAATCCCAGTTCAGCGCGGAGACCCCGGTGCGGGCAAGAAATCCCAGCACAAGAAACAGAGGAACGAGCACCGCGACCGTGCACAGGAACGTGACCACGACCATGCCACGGTCTTTTGCCCGGCGGAATCGGTAGCGTCGGTCCATCGTCACTCCCTGATCAACGACGGGCCCCGCGCCACGCGGCTGACCAGCAAACGAGCTAACGCGTTGACAACGACCGTGACCGTGAACAACACGAGTCCCGCATACACAAGCGCGGCCACGTAAATGTCTGAGGTGGCCTCCGCAAACTCATTGGCGATGACGGCCGGAATGGTATACGCCGGTGCGAACAACGAGGCCTTGATTTGCGGCACATTGCCGATGACCATCGTCACCGCCATGGTCTCGCCGAGCGCTCGGGCCAGGGCGAGGAAGATCGCGCCGACGATCCCCGAACGGGCGTAGGGCAAAACCGCTGTGCGCGTCGTCTCCCACCCCGTCGCCCCGAGGGCCAGGGCGGCCTCGCGCTGGGACCGCGGCACCGCCCGCATGACCTCGGTGCTCACCGCGACGATGAAGGGCACGACCATGATGGCGAGGATCAGCCCTGCGGTGAGCATCCCGATACCGAGCGGGGGGCCGCTGAAGAGCGGCAGGAACCCGAGCGTCGACTTCAACAGCGGGGAGAGTGCCGTGCGCACCCAGGGCACCAGGACGAAGATGCCCCACAGCCCGATCACCACGCTGGGGATCGCGGCCAGCAGTTCGACGAGAAAACTGATCGGAGAGCGCAGCCAGCCCGGAACGAGCTCCGAGAGGAAGATCGCCACCCCCAGCCCGAGCGGAACGGCAATGAGCAGCGCCAGCGACGACGAGACGACCGTGCCGTACATGAAGGGCAGCACCCCGAACACGCGGGCCACCGGATCCCATCTCGACGTGACGAAGAATCGCGCGCCGAACTGGACGATCGCCGGCCAACCCGCGATGATCAGGGCCACCAGGATCGCGCCGATGACGACCGGCACGGCGGCGGCCATCACGGCCAGCAGCAATTGAAACGGCCGGTCGCCGCTTCGCGGCGGCGACGCGGCCGGCACTCGCGTCCCTGCGATGCTCAC
>JAIBHM010000052.1 GCA_020028535.1 Armatimonadota bacterium
GACGGCGGCGGTGACGATCATCTCGGGTGTCTGATGCAGCCCCGTGTAGATGACCTCGAAGCCTGCATCGCGCAGGGCGCGGGCGACGACCTTCGCGCCGCGGTCGTGGCCGTCCAGGCCGGGCTTGGCAACGATGACACGGATCGGAGCGTCGGGCATCACGCCTTTGCCGCGATCACGAACAGGTTGTCGAAGTTGAAGAGGCCGCGTGTCACAGTCGACAGGGCAACCGCTGAATAGTACCAGGCATTCTTGGCCGCTCTCAGCAGCGAGTCACGACCTCCGGAGACGCTTTGAATCGGCGGGAGATGCGCGAACCTCACCGTGGCGAACCCGTTCCGGCGCAGCACCGCGGCGATGCTCTTTCTTGAGTAGATGTGCGCGTGATCCCTGGCCTCGAGGTAATGAACTCCGCGGCGCATGCCGCGGAGGAAACGCTTCAATCGTGCCTTGGGGAGTTGCACTTCGACATTGGGTGTGTGGATAAACAGAATCCCGGAGGATGTGAGCAATGAGAACAGATGCGCCAGCACCGGGTCAGGGTCGGGGATGTGCTCGATCACATCCCAGAGCGTGATCACGTTGAAGCTCGCCGGCTCGAAGGCGGCATCCTGGACTCTCCCCTGAGTGACCGTCCTCAACCCCAGCACTTCTCTGGCAAACTCCACAGCCGGACGAGACATCTCGGAACCAAACGCGTCCCAGCCATGCATCTGGGAGGCCCGGCGGACGAAATACCCCAGGCCGCACCCCACATCCAGCAGCCTTCCCCTTCGACCTGCCAGAAACCGCAGGCAGAATGCGTCGTACATCCGGCGGTGCGCGTCGTCCCACCAAAACTGGCGGTCCGGCTCAATGCGCGCGGTCCCGAAGTACCGGTCGTAGTCTTGCTCACCCGTCACGGATGAAAACACATGCCCGCAGGTACGGCAGCGCAAGACGTCGATCTCAAACTCCCGGAACACGGGAGTCGTCGCGGTCCCCCGGCAGACGATGCAGGCCCTGGTCAAGGGATGTTAGATAATGGCCGGTTCCCGGTACTCCCCGTACACGGCGCGGTAGACGTCACAGATCTCGCCGAGGCTGACCCGCGCGCGTACCGCATCGACGATCGGGTACATCGTGTTCTCCCGAGCCTCCATCGCTCGCCGGAGCGAAGCCAGCGCTCCCTCCGCCGCGCGCCGGTCGCGCTCAGCCCGCACCTTGCGCACCCAAGCGATCTGTTTGCGCTCGACCTCCGGATCGATACGCAGGATCGAGATCGGCTGTGCTTCAGGGACGACGAACTCATTGACCCCGACGATGATCCTCTCCTTGCGCTCCAGGGCCTGCTGGAAGTGGAAGCTCGCATCGGCGATCTCCCGCTGCGGGTAGCCGAGCTCCACCGCGCGGACCATCCCGCCCAACTCGTCGATCTTGCGGAGGTAGACCCCCGCTCCTTCTTCGACCCGGTTGGTGAGCGCCTCCAGGAAGTAGGATCCCCCCAGCGGGTCGGCCGTCTCCGCCACGCCGCTCTCATGCGCGATCACCTGCTGCGTACGCAGGGCCACCCGCACCGCTTCTTCGGTAGGCAGCGCGTAGGTCTCGTCCATCGAGTTGGTGTGCAACGACTGTGTGCCGCCCAGCACGGCCGCCAGCGCCTGGACGGCCACCCGCACGATGTTGTTCAGCGGCTGCTGCGCGGTGAGTGAGACCCCCGCGGTCTGGGTATGGAAGCGCATCCACCACGAGCGGGGCTGCTTCGCGCCGAAGCGTTCGCGCATGATGCGCGCCCACATCCGGCGGGCCGCGCGGAACTTTGCGATCTCTTCAAAGAAGTCGTTGTGGCAGTCAAAGAAGAAGGAGAGGCGCGGCGCGAAGTCGTCCACATCCATCCCCGCGTCGATCCCCGCCTGCACGTAGGCAATGCCGTCGGCCAGCGTGAAGGCCAGCTCCTGCACGGCCGTCGATCCCGCCTCGCGGATGTGGTAGCCGCTGATGCTGATGATGTTCCACCGGGGCAGCTCCCGCGCGCCGAAGGAGAGCATGTCCTGGATGAAGCGCATGCTCGGGCGAGGCGGCACGATCCATTCCTTCTGCGCGATGAACTCCTTGAGCATGTCGGTCTGCGTCGTGCCCCCCAGGTGGTCCCTGCGGAATCCCGCCTCCTCGGCGGCCACCACGTACATCGCCAGCAGGACGTTGGCCGGGGCGTTGATGGTCATCGAGGTCGTGACGCGATCGAGCGGCAGCCCCCGGAGCAGGACCTTCATGTCCTCCACGGTGTCGACCGCCACTCCCTCGCGGCCGACCTCACCCAGGGCTCGGGCATGGTCGGAGTCGTAGCCCATCAGCGTCGGCATGTCGAACGCGACCGAGAGGCCGGTCTGCCCTTGCTCGAGGAGGTAGTGGAACCGCCGGTTGCTGTCCTCCGCGGAGCCGAAGCCGGCAAACTGCCGCATCGTCCACAATCGTTCCCTGTACATCGTGGGGTGAATGCCGCGGGTAAATGGATACTCTCCCGGATCTCCAAGGTCGCGCCGGTAGTCGAACCCACGCAGATCCTCCGGCCCGTAGAGACGCTTGATCTCCAGGTCGGAGAGGGTGGTGAATCGCTCCCGGCGTTCGTCTTTCTGACGCCTGCGCACGTCGCTCACGCTCCGGGCCCCATGCTCTGTGCGAGCAACTCCGCGATGTCTACGGGCCGTGCCGTCGCGTTGGTGGCCGCGGCTGCATCCTCCAGCATCAGCGTACAGAACGGACACGCGGTAGCAACGATCTGCGCGCCGGTGGCGGCCACGTGCCGGGTGCGCGCGTGGCTGACCCGCTCGCCGGTGCGGTCCTCAAACCAGTACAGGCCCCCGCCGGCTCCGCAGCAGAATGCTTTGTCCCGGCACTGCGCCATCTCCACTGTGCTGATCCCAGGAATGGCGCCGAGGACGCGGCGGGGCGCGTCATACTCACCGTTGTGCCGGCCGAGGTAGCACGGGTCGTGGAATGTGACCGCCGTACGGAGCGACCCGTTCGGCCTGAGGCGCCCTTCCTCGAGCAGGCGCGCCAGCAGCTGTGTGTGGTGCCATACCTCATACTGCCCGCCGAACTGCGGGTACTCGTTCTTGAACGTATTGTAGCAGTGCGGACAGATCGTGACGATGCGCCGCACGCCGAACCGCCCGAGCGTCGCGATGTTCTGTTTGGCCATCGTCTGGAACAGGTACTCGTTCCCGATCCGCCGCGCGGGATCTCCGGTGCAGACTTCCGCGTCGCCGAGGATGCCGAAGTCCATGCCCGCGGCATGGAGCAAGCTCACGAGGGCGCGCATGGAGGGATGGTTGCGCTCGTTGAGGGCGGCGGCACAGCCTACCCAGAGCAGCCACTCGGCCGTGGCCCCCTGATCGAGCCGCTTGACCTGCACTCCTGCGGTCCACGCGGTACGGGTCACGGCCGCGCCCCGGAACGGATGGCCGCGCGCCTCCATGCTGCGCAGCGCCTGCTCCATGTTCTCCGGCAACCGCGCCTCCTCCATGACGAGGTGGCGGCGCATCCCCACGATCTTGTCGATGTGGTCGTTGCCCGCCGGACACTCCTCGACGCACGCGCCGCAGGACAGGCACTGCCAGAGGAATGCCTCGGAGAATACCTCACCGACGAGCGCGGGGCGCTTGATCTCGTCGGGAGGGACCTCCGCCAGCAACTGCGCGCCAACCGCGGTCAGTTGCTTCCTGAGGTCAGTGTGGAGCCTCCTGGGGTCAAGCTCTTTGCCGGTGTTGCTGGCGGGACATACCTCGGTGCAGCGGCCGCACTCCATGCAGGCGAAGACATCGAGATTGTCCTTCCAGGTAAAATCCTCGGCGCGTGAGGCGCCCAGCCGCTCCGCGGTCTCAATATCAACCGCCGCGAGCGCACCGCGGGGCCGCGCCTTCTGGAAGTAGACATTCGGGCCAAGCGTGATGAGATGCAGGTGCTTGCCCTCGGGGATCCAGGTCAGAAAATAGAGGACGATCCCGATATGCACCCACCACGCCGCTTCAAACACCCCGCGAATGACCGGCGTGGATATCCCCTCGAACCACCCGGCCACGGCGCGCGAGACGATGGCGCCGCCGGCCCACCCGGCGTGACCGAGCGCGATCCCGGTGGCACGCGACAGGAGCAGCGAAGTCATGATGCCGGTGATGAATCCGAGGATCAGGTAGGCGCCGAACTGGTCCTGCGTCACCAGACGCCAGGGGCGCACGACCAGGCGTAAATAGAGCGCCATGGCGACGCCGATCAGCACGAGGACAATGAACACGTCCTGCAGCAGCACGAACCACGGCTCCCGGCCGATCACCGGGAGCGTCCAGCCCGGTACGAACGCCTCGCCGAACACCTGGATGATGGTGCTGAGCAGCACCAGAAATCCCCAGAAGATAAACAGGTGTAGCAAACCGGAGGAGAACCGCCGGAAGACTTTTGTGTGCCCGATGACTTCGATGACGAGATGGCTGAGGCGGCGGCCGATCGGCTGCAACGGAACCGGCCCGTCGCCCAGCCGGATCAGGCGGTACACTCGCCAGAGTTTACGCGCGGAGACCCCCGCCGCGACGGTCAGCATGAGCAGGACGATCGCGCCCCGCAGCAGCGTGATCGACATCGGCGCTACGCGCCCTTTGCGGCCTTGATCTTGGCGACCAACGCGGGAACGACTTGACGGAAGTCGCCCACGATGCCGTAGTGGGCCAGCGAGAAGATCGGGGCTTCGGGATCCTTGTTGATGGCGACGATGGTGCGCGAGCCGGACACGCCGGCCACGTGCTGCGCGGCGCCGGAGATGCCGACGGCAACATAGAGGTTTGGTCGGATGGATTTCCCCGTCTGTCCGATCTGCCAGGTGATGGGCACCCATCCTTCATCCGCCGGAGGCCGCGATGAGCCCACGGCCCCGCCGAGCGCCGCCGCGAGTTCTTCCAGGAGTTTGAAGCCCTCCGGACCGCCCACGCCCCGGCCGCCGCCGACGACCACCTGTGCGTCATCGAGGCCGACTTCTGCGCGTTCGCTCTGCGCCTCACGCACCCGGGTGGGCAATGCTTCGGGATCAATCGTGAGTGAGATCTCTTCGACCGTTCCGCGGACGGGCTGGGGCTGCGGGACGTCAAATGCGCGTGGCTTCACGGAGATGACTGCGGGTCGCGCGGTCACCTCCAGCGTGGCGATCGCCCGGCCGCCGTAGACCTGCCGCCGCGCCATCACCGCGCGCCCATCGACAGCGAGACTCATCACCTCTGTCGCCAGAGCAGCGCGGAGCCGGTACGCGAGTCTGGGAGCGACTTCACGGCCAACGGTATCGGCGGAGATGAGCACGAGCTCGGGCTGCGCTTTCGTCACAACCAGGTCGAGCGCCGCGAGCACCGCATCACTCTGTCCAGGAGTCAGGGCCGGATGCTCGCAGCGGTACACGGTCTGCACGCCGTACTGCTGGAGCGTCTCCACGGCCTGGCCGATCCCCCGCCCCTGCCCCACGAGCGCCGCGGACATGGGTAAACTCAGCGGTCCGGCCAGGTTGCGTGCAGCCCCCGTGAGCTCGACGGACGAACGTCCCATGCTCCCCTCGAGCGCCGAGGCGACGATGAGAATACCGGGCATGCTCCGCCTCCTAGAGAATTTTCAGCGCGCGGAGGCGCGCGACCAACGCCTCGGCCTGCTCGGCCGGCTCGCCTTCAAGGAATTCGACCTTCGTCGTGCGTTCCGGAATCGACACGTCTTTGACTTCCACGCCTTTCGCACCGCCGGCGTCCTCCGCCCCCAGGTCCGCCCGGGTCCAGTTCGCCACCGGCTTGCGCATCGCCGCCATGATGTCTTTGACCTTGGGCAGCCGCGGCCGGATCGCCTCATCGCTCGTCACCGAGAGCACTGCCGGCAGTCGCACGTCCACCGTCTGAAACCCCTCTTCCGAAGTGCGGCGCACCGAGAGCGCGCCGTCCCGGGACTCTGCGCGCGAGATGAACGTGACGCAGGCCGCGCCCAGCGCCTCCGCCAGGAACGGAGCCATGGCGCGCTCCACCCAGTCCGCCGACTCGCACCCTGTCAGCACCAGGTCGAAGCGGCCGATCCGCTTGATCGCGGCGGCCAGGACGGACGCTTTGTCCGCGGCCAGCCGCTGCGGGCTTTGTGGATCGTCGATGACAACGGCTTCGTCCGCGCCCATCGCCAGGGCGAGGCGGACCGCGTCTTTTACTTCACCTTGCGGTCCCAGCGTGAGCGCCGTTACTTTGCCGCCGGTCTTCTCTTTCAGTTGCAGCGCGAGCTCGAGCGCGTTCTCATCATAGGTCGAGATAACCAGCGGCTTGCCCATGCGGACCTGGCGCTTTGTAGCGGGATCGATCGCAAAGTCCCACTGTGGGAGCTCGGGGTCGACCACCTGCTTCAAACACACGATCGTGTCCACAGACCCTCCTGATTAGCGCGCGCCGAGAACGTGGCGGGAGATCACCACGCGCTGGATCTCGGACGTCCCCTCGTAAATCTCGGTAATTTTCGCGTCCCGGAAGTATCGCTCGGGGGCGTAGTCCTGGATGTAGCCGTAGCCGCCATGGATCTGTACCGCTTTGTGCGAGGCCCACATCGCGGCCTCCGAGGCGAACAGCTTAGCCATTGATGCTTCCTTCGTGTACGGCCGGCCCTGCCGGCGCAGGTACGCTGCCCGGTACATCAACAAACGGGCGGCGTCGATCCGTGTGGCCATGTCGGCAAGCGCCCACTGGATGGCCTGGAATTCGCCGATGGTCTGGCCGAACTGCCGGCGCTCCCGCGCAAACGCCGCAGAATCCTCGAGCGCCGCCCGCGCGATTCCCACGGCCTGCGCCGCGATCCCCAGGCGCCCGCCGTCCAGAGTGGCCAGCGCGATCCGGCCACCCATCCCCGGTTCGCCAAGCAGATTCTCTTTCGGGGCGCGGCAGCTATCCAAAATGATCTCGGCGGTTGAAGAGCATTTGATGCCGAGCTTCTTCTCGACCTTTCCGACGCGGATACCGGGGAACTGCTTCTCAACGATAAAGGCTGAGATGCCTTTGGCGCCGGGATCCGGGGCGCTGCGCGCGTAGACAATACAGATCGTGGCCTCGACTCCGTTCGTCACGAATGTTTTGGTCCCGTTCAACACCCAGGCATCGCCGTCGAGACGGGCACTCGTGCGCAGTGACATGGCGTCGGATCCCGAGGAGGGCTCGGTCAGACAGTAGCACCCCAGGTCCTTCCCCGAGGACAGGCCGGGCAGGTAGCGCCGTTTCTGCGATTCGGACCCGAAGGCGACAATGGGATCACAGACCAGCGAATTGTTGACGGTGATGATCGCCTGGACACCCGCGGACGCACGGGCGAACTCTTCCTGGGCGATAACATACGAAACGGGGTCCATACCCGCGCCGCCGTACTGCTCGGGGACCGTCATCCCCATGAGGCCCAGATCCGCCGCCTTCTGGATCAGGTCTTTGGGGAACTCGCCGGTGTGGTCCAGGTGGGCGGCGCGGGGGAGGATTTCGCGGGTGGCGAAATCGCGCGCCAATCCCTGAACCATGCGGTGTGCTTCGGAGAGACGGAAATCCACCTTCGTCTACATTCTTGCCCCCCTCGGACCCCCCTTCTATCGTCACACGCGGCGGCAATACCCTGGAAGGAGTCGGTTACGGCTCAGTGTAAGTCCCACAATGGATTGACCCGCCCGGCACACCTTCCCTGGAGCGCCTGATGATGAGTGACCGCGTGGCCATTGTTGGCGTCGGCCAGACACCGCCCCGCGCGCTCTCCCCGGATCAGTCCTATCGCGAGATGACGTTCCAGGCGGCAACACGCGCCTACGCGGACGCCGGCGTCAGCCACCGGGACATCGACAGCTTCATCAGCGTCGCCGAAGACATCCACGAAGGCACCAGTATCACGGACGAGTACACACCCGACCAGCTGGGCGCCGTGCTCCGGCCGGTGCAGACGATCGCGGGCGATGGCATTCAAGGGCTCGCCACGGCGTTCATGCTCATCCGCAGCGGCATCGCGGATCTGGTGGCCGTGGAATCCCACTGCAAGTCCTCCAATATCCTCCGTCACAACGAAGTCCTGGAGATGGCGTTCGATCCGATCTACGAGCGCCCGCTGCGCATCAACCCGCACTACGTCGCGGGGCTCGAGATGCAGCGGTTCCTCCATGAGACCAACACCGCAGAGGACGCGGTGGCGCAGGTGGTGGTGAAGAACCGCCGCCACGCGCTCAGCAACGCGATCGCTCCGTTTGGCGCGGCCTTCTCAATCGATGACGTCCTGGCATCCCCGCCGGTGGCCGAGCCCCTGCGCGAATTGGAGGTCAGCCCGTACGCGGATGGCGCGGTCGTGATCGTCGTTGCATCGGAAGAGGCGGCGCGCCGTGCGCCGCGGCCGCTGTGGATACGCGGTATCGGATGGATTTCCGACAGTCCCTGGTTGGCCTCGCGCGCGTGGGGGCAGGCCACGTACGCTGCCCTGGCTGCTGAGATGGCCTACAAGATGGCCGGCATCTCGGATCCCTCGAACGAGATCCGCTTTGCCGAGATCGACGACACCTATGCATATAAGGAGCTGCAGCACGTGGAGGCGGCGCGCCTGGCCCCTCGCGGCGGCGCCGGCCGCATGACACTCTCGGGTGAGACGGCGCGCAGCGGCAGCCTGCCCATTAACCCGTCAGGCGGAAGCCTTGGGATGGGGTACTGCTTCGACACCTCGGCGTTGTACCGCACCGCTGAAGCGGCCCGCCAGGTCCGCGGGGAGGCGGGACGCCACCAGGTACGCGGCGCAACGACGGGATTGGTCATGTCCTGGCGGGGCGTGCCGACGCAAACAGGCGGCGCGCTCGTGCTGGCCGCCTAGGCGGAGGAGATCTGGGAACCCGATGAAGCGAACACCGAGGCGCAGGGTCGCGATGGTCGGTGCGGGGATGAGCCTCTTCGTCCGGCGCGCGCTGGAAACCGGCAAGGAGCTCTCTTATTATGCGGCGGCGCAGGCCCTGGAAAGCGCCGGTGTGAAGCGCAAGGACATCGAGGCCGTGATCATGGCCACTGCGCCTGATGCCTTTGACGGCGTGCACATGAAAGGCGACTGGCTGCTGGACGGCGCCGGTGGCGTGCGAAAACCGTACATGCGCGCGTACGTCGGCGGCGGCTCCGGCGTCTTCAGCATCATCAGTGGATGGACGCTCGTCGCCTCGGGCCTCTTCGACCTCGTCCTGGTCGTAGGCGAGGAGAAGATGAGCAGCTGCCAGCCGCACCCTCAGGGCGCGTTCATCACGATCTTCGACCACATCATCGAGCGCCCGCTCGGCCCGAATCTGCTGTGGATCTTCTCGCTCGAGCAAAATCGCTACATGTCCACCTACGGGATCCGCAACGACGACATCGCACTCGTCTCCGTCAAGAACAAGCGTAACGCCCTGGCGCATCCGGCGGCCCAGGTGGCGGCGGCGGTCACGGTCAAGGACGTGCTGGCATCCGAGGTCGTGGCGTGGCCGGTACACCGGCTGATGGTCAGCCCGGTGAGCGACGGCGCGGCGGCGATCGTGCTGGCAAGCGAACAGGTCGCGCGCCGCCTGACCGACAAACCG
>JAIBHM010000053.1 GCA_020028535.1 Armatimonadota bacterium
CATGGAGCAGGGACAGCGGCTCGCGGAGCAGGCCGAAGAGATGGCCGTGCAACTCGAGCTGGTAAAGCTTGCCGAGGAAGAGCTGCCGCTCGGGGTCGCCTACAAGCGCTTTCTCGATCTTGTCCACCGCGCCATCCAGTTTGAGCACGGCACACTCTACGTCACCGAGTGGGGTAACGGGCGCCTGGTGCCGGTGGCCCTGCGGGGCAACCGCATCGATCTCGCCGACCAGGTGCGCTTCGCGCGCGGGAACGGGTTGTCGGCTTGGGTCGCGCAGGAGGGTCGGCCCGTCGTGATCCCGGACCCCCGCAACGCTGGTGAGCGCTCTCCCTTCTCCGACGAGGCGTTGCGCGCGTTCCTCGCGTTTCCGCTGGTGCAGAAAGGCGTAGTGGCCGGTGTGCTGGCGTTGGCGCGTAGCGCGCGGACCTTCACACCCGATGAGTTCGAGCGGCTGGGACGTCTCTCAGAATCGCTGTCGGGCAGCCTCTCCGGGCTGCGCCGGACCGCGCGGCTGCGGGAGCTCGTCTATCAGGATCCGCACACAGGGCTCGGCAACTACCACCACTTCATGGCCCGTGTCGAGGAGGAGCTTCAGCGTGCGCGGCAGCATGCCGTCGAGTTCACCATCGCGGTGGTCGAGCTCGCGGGACTGCCCGAGGTTGAGCGCGCACTGGGTTCCCAGGTGCGCGCGCAGCTGGTGCAGACGTTTACGCACCGGCTGGCGGGCTCGCTGCGATCGTGTGATGTGGCGGCCGCGATCGGAGACGGCCGTTGGGGCCTCCTGCTGGCAGGCGTGAACGGCGATCGGGCCGCAGGCGTGGCGGACCGGATCAGCGACGACGTCGGGCGTGACAATCTTCAGATTCCCGAGCAGCACCGTCTCGCAGTGCGGATCGGCCTGGCAGAATGTGTGGAGCCGGGGTCATCGGCGCAGGCACTGATCGACCGTGCGGCAATGGACATGGAGATTCGCGCGTAGGGAGCATACTTCGATGGCCGATCGAACCCCGGAAACCAGCGAACTGTGGGAGCGCTTCAAGGCGAAGCGGGATGCGGCAGTGCGCGAGCGGCTGGCGCTCTCATACCTGCCCCTGGTGCACACGCAGGCGCGCCGGATGGCCGGGCGGGTCCCGCCGTCGGTGAAGGCCGAGGATCTCGAGGGATACGGGATGATTGGGTTGCTGGAGGCGATCGACCGGTTCGATCCCGACCGCGGGATTCCGTTCGAGGCGTTCGCCCGGCTGCGCATCCGTGGGGCGATGTACGATTACCTGCGCACGCTCGACCTGCTGCCGCGTGTGGCCCGCAGGACGGTGCACCGAGTGCAGACGGAAGCGAGCGTCTTGACGCGCCGGCTGGGCCGCGCGCCGACAGACAAAGAACTCGCGGAGGCGACGGGGTTGGCAGCCGCGCGGGTGGACCGGGCGTTTGTGGATGCACACGCGGCAACGCCGGTCTCGCTGGAAGGAGAATTCGGCGAGGTCGACCGTCTGCCGGCAGCCCTGGCACGCGATGCGGGGGGCGACGTCCTGACGCGCCTCGAGCAGGAAGCGCTCGATGGGGAGTTGTGGCGCGCGACGTCGGCTCTTCCGGTGCGGCACAAGGTCGTGGTCGGACTCTACTACTGTGAAGGACTAACGCTGGCCGAGATTGGGCGTATCCTCGGTGTGACGGAGTCCCGCGCCAGCCAGCTGCGCAGCGAGGCGCTCGAGACGCTGCGCACTCACCTGTCGCTGCGGAACTGGCTGGACGGCGCCCGCAACAATCAGCATGACGGGGTGCCGCGGCGCAAGCCCGGGACCCGCGCGTCGGCGTGAGGTGACGTGATGGAACGGCTTGCCACGATTATGAAGGATCTGAAGGAGCGGGCGGCCGCCGATGCGGCGCTGCTCACCTCCGCCGACGGCCTGGTACTCGAGGCGGTCAACGACACCGGTCTGGACATGGAGTCACTGGCTGCCTACGCCGCGAGCAGCGTGATGGTCTCCGAGCGGATGGGTGAGATGACCGAGTTCGGCGCGCCCGAGTCGGTGGTCATCTTCTACCGTGGCCATACACTGGTGATCAATCCACTCGGTCCGGTCGTGGCGGTCCTGGTGGCCTCGGAGCACACGCCGCCGGGCGCGTTGCGCATGCACCTCCGCCGCGCCCAGGTCGAGCTCACCGAAGCCGTCCAGGATGAGCTCCACCCACAGGCCACGAACCGCAACGGCGCGGAACCCTCGGACGATTCTCGGTAAAAGTTCCGGCGGCATCTCCTCACGCGTTCGCCTCAAACTCCCGCAGCCATCGTCAAGTAGTCAAGTGGGGGTTTCCCTGGATTCGTAGCCTTCGTTCGATCTTCCGCCGGTCTTGCTGCACGACTGCGATGGGACTTTCGGACCATCTTCGATGGGCATGCCCGAGATGGCATTGAAGTTGCTAATTCCTTATCTCGGAACCCTCACAAAGGGGGACGACGTCCGTGCAGCGCCGCGGACGGACTCATACCAGGAGGAATCGCAATGACGAAGGTCGGGGGAATCATCAGGGGCGGGATGCTGGCGCTGCTGCTCGTGCTGGCGGCGACCGGCGTGAGCTTCAGCGCGGCGGGGGGCAGCCAGTTGGTGACGGTCGCGGCAGCTTCCAATATCGACATCACCGTGGCGGCCGTAGCATCGATCGGGTCGACGGCTCCGCCCGACTGCGGGACGACCTCCACGGTCGTGAACGTAAAGAGCAACAAAGTCTATAATCTGCAGATTCGCGCGGAACCGGTTCTGTACGCCAACGGCAAGGCCAAGAACGGCCTCGTCGAGATGACCAACGCCTTCCAGTACGGCACCGCGGGCGTGGGACCGTGGACGAACACGACGGCTGCCTACGCGGACATCTTCGGGAGCAGCCAGCCCAAGACCACCGGACTGGGCGTCGATCACACCATCTGGTACCGCCAGTGTGTTGATTATGCAGATGATCCCGGGACGTACACCATCGTCCTCGAGTACCTCGGCGTCCAGCCCTAACGCGGGCGCCGGTATCAACTGACAGCGAGGAAGGCCGATGCGGATCCGTGGACCCCTGACCACGCTGACTGCGGCGGCCTTCCTCATTGCTGCGGCTGTTGTGGTGACCTCGGCGTCTGCCCTGGACGCCCAGCCGCTCCGCTTCGGCATCAGTCCCGGGGAGATCGAGCTTGTCCCGGGCCCAGGCACCACGGCAAGCGGCACACTCCTGGTGATGAATCACACTCAGAACCGGGTTTCGTTCCACGTTCAGGTCCAAGACATGTTTCTGCGCCCGGCGGGAGAGCTCGACGTGCTGCCCGCCGGTACGATGGAATGGTCGGTGGCGAAGCTCACGCGCGTCACGCCGGCGGAGTTTGACCTCGACGGCAAGCGGGCGATGCCCGTGCGGGTCACCGTGACCGTGCCCCCCGACGCGAGAGGAGGCCGGTACGGCGTCATCATCGTCTCGCCCTCCCCGGTGCTCCAGGCCGCTCCCGGGCGCGGCACTTTCTCGATCGTGGTCCCGAAGCTTGCGGCCCGTCTCCTGGTGCCGGTGAGGGGCACGGAGGTTGTGAAGGGCGCCATCACCAACATGCTCGTCTCGGCCCGCCCGAACGGCAAGGGGGCCGACATCAAGGTGGTGTTCCGCAACAGCGGGAACGTGCATGTTCGCGCGCTGGGCGAAGTTCTCATCCTCAACGCATCGGGCCAGCAGGTCGGCAAGGTGCAGATCCCTCAGGCGTTGGTCCTACCCGGCACCATTCGCGAGTTCAGGTTGTCCTGGGACGCGCAGTCGCTCGAGCCCGGCGCCTACACCGTCCGCGCCGTGATGGATTACGGCACAGACGTGCTGGTCGCCGGCGAGGTAGGACTCGTCGTGCGAAAGTAGGGATCATGTGAGGTGGAAGGTTGCGCTGATCGGCGCGGTGGTCCTGCCTCTCGCAGCGAGTCTGCCCGCGTGGGCCGCCGAGCCCGTGCGCGTGCTCGTCGATGACCTTCCTCTGACGCTGACCCCGCCCCCGGCCGTCCGGGACGGCATCCTCTATCTCCCCCTCCGTCCGCTGGCACAACACTTTCAAGCGTCGCTTGTCGTCGATCGCCAGACGATCGAGGTACGCCGCGCGGACGGAGCGGTATTCATGGTTCGTCTGGGACGCCTCGAAGTGTGGTCCGACAGCATCGTGGTCGCCGTCACTGAGGCTCCTGTTCTCATATTGGACGGCGCGACGATGATCCCACGTGGCGCCGTCGACGTGCTGTTCGACACGCTGACCGTCTGGAACTACCAGGACGGGGTCGTCACGATCGTCAGCCCTCAACAACCCGTGCAGGTCACGACCACCCCGAAGCCTCCGTCCGTCGTGGCCCGCGAGGTGGCCCGGGCGGGGGGAACGAGGTCGTTCGAGCCCGAGTTCCGGCCGGAGATCGAACGGCCTGTCGTTGCCTCGGGCTATGTCACCCTCGGACTCGGCTTCGGCGGCGAGACCACGGCCACAGGACGGCTGCAGTTTCGGACGCATGGGGTTGAAGACCAGCTGGACGGAACCGTTGCCGTCTTCGCAGGGGCCAGTTCGTTGACGTCTGCCGGGACCGTCACGCTGCGGCGGCCGGAGAGCAAGCTCACGATCGGCGGCCTGTCCGTCCACGATTCGCCGCTTACAATCTACGAGCAAGGCCTGCTCGGATTTCTGTATCAGACGCGCTGGGGCACCACCGATGCGCGGATGTTTGGCGGGAATATTCCCGGAACGTCCTCTCACGTGTACGGACTGCACCTCGCGCTCGAGCCGGTGGGAAGCTGGCTGCTCCAGGGGACGACGCTCTACGATCCGGCCACCGGCATGACCGTCTTCAAGGGCAGGGCTGATCGCCGGCTGCGTGCCGGACTCTCAGGCTTCGCGGAGGCGGCGTGGGGAGGGTCTCTCGTCGGCTCCGGAACGGCGTGGCGCGCGGGGCTCGAGACCGGTTCGCCCGTCTTTACGACGACCGTGAGCTACCTCTCGCTCACCCCGGGCTTCGCCACCATCGGGAATGCCGCGCTCTTCTCGGGACGCAGCGGACCGATGATCCAGCTGTCGTATCGGCCGGCACAACATCTGGCAATCTCGTCGAGCGCGTCGTGGTTGCGAGGCGCCCCGGGCGTGCCGGATCGCACCGTGACGAGCCTGCTGGCGAACTACCGTCCAACGCGATACGTGGGCCTCGTGGGTGAAGTGCGCAACGTGGACGACACCTCCTCCGGAATCCGCACCACCAGCACCTCGGCGCAGGCAGCTCTCACATTCACCAGCGGGCGATGGGGGTTCGTCCTCGCGGGTAGCCACCTGGCAAACGCAAACGTATCTCTCGGCACGACGGGAACGACGTCGAGCTTCTCGGTGCGCGGCGGGTACACGCTGGTAAACGGCCTCCCCGTCTGGGGCGAGGTCGCCCGGTCTTCCGGAGACACGACCTCATGGGCCTACGGCGTGGGTTGGATGTTTCGCGCCGGCAGCGCGCTCGATCTGCACATGCAGTTGCGCCACAAGATCTACACACTGCCCAGCGCCTATGATGAGAGCTCGCTGGAGGTTGGCGTCTTGCGGCCCCTCGCGTCAGGTGCGCAGCTCACCCTCGGCGGGGGCATCAGGTATGTCTCCACGTCGGCCGCGCCTTCGCCGTATCTAGCCCTCCAGTACGGGTATCCTGTTTACGCCTACGGCCCCCCGCGGACGGGACGCCTAGCCGCGGTCATGTTCGTCGATCGGAACGGCGATGGGCTGCGCGACCCCGACGAGCCCGGCGTCGGCGGAGTGATCCTCCGCATCAACGACAAGACCGCCGCGGCGTCGGATCAGGAGGGAAGCGTGTCCGTGTCGGGGGTGCTCGCAGGCGACGTCAGCGCCGCGCTCGACGAGGAAACTATTCCCGCGCATCTCGTCGCCCTCCAGCCCTCGCAGACGGTGCGGGTTGCGGCCACGCAGACGGCCCAGGTCGCGTTCGCCCTCGCTCCGGCCGCGGCGATCAGCGGGCTCGTGTTCATCGATCAGAACAACAACGGTTTGCGAGACCCTGGAGAACGGGCCCTCGCAGGGGCCATCCTCCGGTTGCTCGGCACCGATGTCTTCCGCACGTCTGATGTGGACGGCTCGTTCGAGTTCGCGCACCTGGCGCCGGGAGAGTATACGCTGGTGGTGGATCAGCGTGCCTTGCTGAATGGGTACAAAGTGCGGGGCGACGGCACCTACCTCATCACTGTACGGGCGGGCGGGGCGATGGCCATCGAGATCCCTCTGCTCGAGGGCAGGACGATCATCCGCACGTTCCCCTGAGGTCCGGTCTTGCGCTGGTTCGGGCTCGCCTCTACCCTGGGGGTATGAGCCCGGTTGAGATTCAGGTCCAGCCCACCCCGAACATCAACGCGCTGAAGTTTGTTCTCGATCGGAGACTGACGGAGGGGAAGAGTCAGACCTTCCGGTCCGCCGACGAGGCCGCGAGCGCCCCGCTTGCGAAAGCGTTGCTCGGGATTCCTGGGGTCGTCCAGGTGTTCTTTCTGAACGACTTCATCACGGTCACTCGGAAGCCGGAGAGTCCCTGGGAAAAGATCGCGGATCAGGTGGAAACGACGATCCGCGGGCATTTCGGCGCCTGAGATCGTTATTCGGTCAGGAACAGGAGGAAGGGGTTCTCCAGCAGACGCTTGACCTCGCCGAGAAACTGCGCGGCCTCGGCGCCATCGGTCACGCGATGATCGGCGGAGATTGTCACCTGCATGGTCGTCGCAGTGGTGAGCTGCCCATTGCGCACGACCGGCCTCGGCTGCGCCGCGCCGACCGCGAGGATGCCCGCATGAGGCGGGTTGATGATGGCGATGAAGTTCTCGACGAAGTCGAACATGCCCAGGTTGCTGACCGTGAAGGTCCCGCCTTCGTAGTCGTCCGGGCGCAGGTGCCCCGAGCGTGCGCGCTCGGCCAGCGCTTTCGCATCCTGTCCCAGCTGCACAATTGACTTCCGGTCGCAGTCCCGCAGCACCGGGGCGATGAGGCCCTCCGGCAGCGCGATGGCGATCGCCACGTTGATCCTCCGGAAGCGCCGGATCTTTCCCTCGACGTAGGCGCTGTTCAGGTTGGGGAATTTCCGCAGCGCCAGGGCGACCGCCCGCACGACGAAGTCGTTGACCGTGACACGCTGCTGCTCGCCGTACGTCGCATTGAGCTGCTGCCGCGCGCGCAGGGCCTCGTCCATCCCGACTTCGGCCGTGATGTAGAAGTGCGGGACCTGCTGTTTGCTCTCCAGCATCCGCCGCGCGATCGTCGAACGCATCCGCGATGGCGTTTCGTCGACGTAGTCAGGTCCCGGGGCAGCAGCAGGGCCGGACGGCGCGCCCGGCGCAGGCGGAGCGGCCGCAGGGCGTGAGGCGAGAAAGGCCTCGACGTCCTCCTTGGTCACGCGTCCGTCGGGGCCGGTTCCGGTAATGCGGGAGAGATCAACCCCCCGTTCCTCCGCCATCCGTTTCGCGAGCGGCGACGCCTTCACGCGCCCGGCATCTCCGGTCTGGGCGGCGGGTTGTGTCGGGGGCGACACGGTCGCGTGTTTGGCGACCTGCTGGGGCTGCGCGGCTGGGGGTTTTACGTCTGGGGAGGATTGCGGCCGGGCATCGCGGCGCTCCACCTTTGTTCCAGGTGCGCCGATCACAGCGATCTTCGCACCCACCGGAACGCTTTGGCCCTCCGCCACGACGATGTCGAGTAACGCCCCGGCCTCTTCGGCCTCGATGTCGACGTTGACCTTGTCGGTCTCGATCTCCGCGATGGGCTCGCCTTTACTGACTTGATCTCCGACCTTCTTGCGCCAGCTGAGGACCTTGCCCTCAGTCATGGCGTCGCCCATCTTCGGCATGATCACGTCGGCCACGGGATTCCTCGACGGTTACGTTATGTTCTGTTGAGCGTCTTCTTCACAGCCCGGACGATGTCTTCCTCGTGCGGCACGGCCATCAGTTCCAGATTGCGGGCATACGGCATCGGCACATCTGCGCCGGTGACGCGTTCGACGGGCGCGTCCAGGTGGTCGAAGGCCTGCTCGTAGATCGACGCGGCGATCTCCGCGGCGGCGCCGAAGAGGCGCCACTGCTCCTGGACGACCACGGCCCGATGGGTGCGGACGACGGATTCGACCACGGTCTTAGTGTCCATCGGCCGGAGCGACCGCAGGTTCACGACCTCCGCCTCGATCTCTTCACCGGCCAGCCGCTCGGCCGCGGCCAGCGCCACGTGCAGCATGCGGCTATAGGCAATGACCGTCACATCCCGGCCCGACCGGGCCACCTCAGCCTGACCGAACGGTAGGGCGAACTCGGGGTCTTCGGGCACCTCGCCCTTCATGCCGTACAGGGCGGCGTTCTCGAGGAAAATCACCGGGTCTCTTCCTCTTATAGCTGTGCGCAGGAGGCCTTTGGCCTCCTGCGGGGTCGCCGGGGCCACGACAAAGAGTCCCGGGAAGTGGGCGTATATTGCCTCAAGACTTTGCGAGTGCTGGGCGGAGAGCTGCACCCCCGCACCGTTGGGCCCCCGGATCACCAGCGGTACGTCCACCTGGCCGCCCGAGAAGTAGCGCACTTTGGCCGCGTTGTTCACGATCTGGTCCATGGCCAGCAGCGAGAAGTTCCAGGTCATCACCTCGACCACGGGCCGCAGACCGAGCATGGCCATCCCAATCGCAGCCCCCACGAAGCCCAGCTCCGAGATGGGCGTGTCGATCACGCGCTGGGGTCCGAAGCGGTCGAGCAGGTCGGCGGTGACACGGAAGGTGCCCTGGTAGACCCCGATATCTTCACCCATCAGGATGACCGAGCGGTCGCGGTCCATCTCCTGGATCAGCGTGGTGCGGAGGGCGTCTCGTAAGGTGAGCTCAGGCATAGATGTCGCGGTCGAGCTCTTCGGGCGACGGCGGGGGGCTCTCTTCGGCAAAGCGCACCGCTTCCGCCACCGCCCGCTCCGCTTCCTCGCGGATCCTCGCGACGTCGGCGTCGTTGAGTAGACCGGCGTCGCGTAGCCGGCGCTCCAGGACGGCAATCGGGTCCTGGCTCCGTGCCTTTGCCACCTCGTCTTTGTTGCGGTACGGCTGGAAGAGGTCAGCGGCGCCGTGGCCCGCAAACCGATAGGTCAGCATCTCTACCCCAAACGGCGCACCGGTCGACCGCACGCGCTCGATAATCCGGCGGGCAAGCTTCCGCACGGCAAGGAAATCCATCCCTTCGGCGCGCTCATGCTCGATGGCGTAGGCGGCAAACCGCGAGGCGAGGTCGGGTACGGCGGAGGCCCGCTCCACCGAGGTCCCCATCCCATACTGGTTGTTTTCGACCACATACACGATGGGGCAGAGACCGTCGCGACCCCACAAACCGGCCAGGTTTGCCGGCTCATGGAACGATCCGCTGTTGACGGCCCCGTCGCCCAGGAAACAAAGACAGATGCGGTCGGTAGAAAGGTAGCGCAGCGCGTAGGCCGCCCCCGTCGCGAGCGGAATGTGCCCGCCGACGATCCCGTAGCCGCCGTAGAAGCCGCGCGCCACGTCGAAGAGGTGCATCGATCCGCC
>JAIBHM010000054.1 GCA_020028535.1 Armatimonadota bacterium
GCCATCGATCATCCCCTGCTCCTCGATGTCGCGGGGGATCGAGCGAAAGAAACCCATCAGCAGCCAGGTGCAGAACGGGATGGTGAACGTCGGGTACACCAGGACGAGCGCCCAGGGCGAGTTCTGCAGTCCGAGCATGGCAATCAGCCGTGCGAAGGGGATGAACAGCAGCGTGGACGGCACAAGGTAGGTCAGGAAGATGGCGATTCCCAAACGCTCCCCCCAACGACCCGTGAGCCGCGCCAGGCTGTAACCGGCCGGGACGGCGCAGATCAGCGTAATGAGGACGACCGCCGCTCCGATCACCAGCGTGTTCCGTACCCAGATCAGATACGGCGTCCCCAGGAACAGCAGCCGGACGTGCTGCAGTGTGGGCGTTTCGTTGAAGATCCACGGGATGTGGCTGAGGTCCGTGGCGCCGACGTAGAGGTCGCGGTTGGTCTTGAACGAGGTCAGGAACATCCAATAGAACGGGAAGACGGCAAACGCCGTGAACGCGAGCGCCGCCAGGTACAGGGCGGCCTTCTTGACGATGCGCATGAGGCGGCGCCTCGCGTTCACGAACCTACCTCCGCGCGGCGGGCCACCCGGAGCATCCCAACCGCGGCCAACATGAGGAACGGCAGCAGGAAGACCGCGATCGAGGCCCCCTGCCCTAAGTTGGCGCCCAGGATGCCGCGCTGGAAGGCCAGGGTCGAGAGCACATGGGTGCTGTTGTACGGCCCGCCGCGCGTCAGGAGCCACACCACGCCAAGGTCGGTCGAGGTGAAGACGACCCCGAACAGCACCGAGACGGTCACGATCGGCAGCAGCAAAGGCAGATTGATCTGGAACAGCCGGCGCCAGAACGAGGCGCCGTCGACGACGGCGGCCTCACGGATGTCCTGGGGAATCGAGCTCATTCCCGCGAGCACGATGACGGTGGCAAACGGGAACATGCGCCAGACGTGCACCGTGATGATCGCGATCATGGCCAGGGTGGGATCGCCGAACCAGTAGAGCCAGCCCTGCAGCAGCCCCGCCGCCTTGAGCGTCCAGTTGATGACGCTGAACGTGGAGTCGAAGATCCAGGTCCACGCCATCGCGGCGAGGGACACCGGCACGGCCCAGGGGAGCAGCAGCAGGAAGCGCACCACCCGCTTCCCGACGAATGCCGCGTCCAGCACGTGGGCGGCGGTAACGGCGAGGACCATGACGAGAGCCTGGGAGATCACCGTGAACAACACGGTATTCCGCAGCGCCAGCAGGAACTGTGGGTCGCGGATGATCGCGCCGAAGTTGCGCAGGCCGATCCAGTGGAAGTCCAGGCTCCCCGCAAATGAGGCGCTGAAGCTCAGCAGGATCGCCAGCACGAGCGGCATCGCCACCAGCACGATCACGTAAAACAGCGCCGGGGCCAGCATCACCTTGCCGAGGAGGTCTTCCCGGTCGGCCAGGGTGCGCCGGCGGAAGATCAGAACGGGCGTGACGCCGGGGTGCGCTTCCCTACGCAGCGCCATCCGCCCGCCTCAACCCACTCTGGGGATCGAATGCGCGCAGATTCCTCTGCGCCACCGAGAAGTCATGTAGCTCGCCTTCGCCGATCGGTAGTGTGACGATCGAGGGGATATCCGAAATCACCGTCGCATCGGACCGGAAGCCGCCCTCAAGCGACCCGTAGATCAGGCGATCGGAACCCAGGTGCTCCACCTCGCGCACGCGGAAGCGGAACGTCTCCACGGATTCATGTGCGGGGAAGGCCGCCCTTGGCAGGAAGGTCTCGGGTCGGAACCCGATGATGGTGTGATCGTCCTGCTGCACCAGGTTCATCGGGGGCGACCCCAGGAAGGTGGCGACGAAGGTGTCCGCCGGGTAGTCGTAGACCTGCTGGGGGGTGCCGATTTGCCGCACTTTGCCCTTACTCATCACGGCGATCCGATCGCCCAGTCCCATGGCCTCGATCTGATCGTGGGTGACGTAGATCGTCGTCGTCGCGATCTGCCGCTGGAACTGCTTCAGCTCGAACCGGGCGATCGCGCGCAATTGCGCGTCGAGATTGCTCAGCGGCTCGTCGAACAAGAAGACACGAGGTGATCGCACGACAGAGCGCGCCAGGGCAACCCGCTGGCGTTCGCCTCCCGACAGCTGCCGGGGCCGCCGCCCCAGGAGGCTGCGGATGCCGAACAAACCCGCCGCCCATTCCACCGCGTCACGGATGGCCTGCCGCGGCTTTGATTGGGCTTCGAGCGGGAAGGCGATGTTCTGGAACGCGGTCTTGTGCGGGTACAGCGCGTAACTCTGAAACACCATGGCGATCCCGCGGGCCCTGGGCGGTACGTCGTGATCTATCAGTTCTCCCGCGATATAGATTTCGCCGGAGGTCGGCTGCTCGAGCCCGGCGATCATCCGCATCAGCGTCGTCTTGCCGCAGCCGGACGGTCCGAGGAGGACGAGGAGCTCGCCTTCCTTGACGTCGAGGTCCACGCCATCGACGGCGCGCACCTCGCCGAAGTACTTCTTCAGGTTCTTCATCTCGACGTATCCCATAAACCCTCAATAACGGAGCACGGGGGATAAGGTTAAGTGCCCCCTATCCCCCGAATCGCAGCGCCTGCGGGCGAAAAAGCTGCAGCCCCAGTTCTATCGGTCTCTGCCGCCGCCTCCGACGAGCCCAAGCCGGCGCCACTTCGTAAAGATCTCCTTGACGCGCCGGTCCGTCTCTGCCACCGCCCGCTGCGGAGTGAGCTGGCCCGTGGCCGCCTTCGCGAACATGTCGGGGATCACGAACGTGTCGAAGATCTCTCCCATGGCGGGGTTCGCCGGACCGGGATGGCCCACGTTCGTGGACCACTCTTCCGCATCCCGCAATATGGCCAGTTTGTTTCGTGGGGTGCTGCCGAACGGGTCGTTCGTGACCGCGGCGCGGACCCACTTGCGGCCTTCTTCAGGCTTGTCCGCGAGAGGAACCTTCTTCTCGGCGACCGAGCCCATGAACGATGGAAAATTATAGAGTTTGCTGTTGATCGTCGCTTCGCGGTAGTTGTCCACGAGGTCGAGCAGGAACGCCTTGGCGTTGTCGGGGTTCCGGCTGAAGCGCCAGATCACCCAACAGCCCATGACATGCTCGCAGGCCCATCGCGCGCGCGGGCCGCGCAGGGCGCCGACGAAGTTGATGTCATCGGCCACCGGCAGCCGGTTGTCCTGCGCCGTGCGGTAGGCGGAGATCGAGTTCAGGATATAGGCGGTCTGCCTGGCGTTGAGCGCCTGGTTGTTGCTGGCCGCGTTCCAGGACAGCACGGCGGGATTCATCGCGTCGCGGAATAGCGTCGCCCCGAACTCCACCGCCCGTACCGTCTCCTCCGAGTTGAGCGTGACGTTCTCGTTTGCGTCTTGCTCGCTCGACCCGAAGGACCACATGATGGCGTGTGTGGCCATGTTGGAGTCGATGTCCTGCGAGTACCCGATCCCGATGGGAATCTGGATCTCACGGGACCGCTCCTTGATGCGGCGGCCGCCCACCAACAGCTCTTCCCATGAGGACGGCCCGTTCGGGAAACCCGCAGTAGTCCACGCGCTCTTCAGGTAATCGCCGGGATCAGGCACCCAGTTGTCAGAGAAGGCGAAGAACTTGCGGGTGTTCACGTTGTAGATGCTCTTACGGACCAGGGGCACCATGGGGCCGTAGCGCCGCTCCGCCTCGCGGTTGATGTCGGCCAGGTCGAGCACCTGCTGCTCGAACGCCGACGGCGGCGACAGGAAGAAGTACACGTCGTGGCCGGACTGAGCCGCCACTTCCGCGTTGGCGCGCGGCACGATGTCGGCGAAGGAGACGTGGTCAACGGTCGTGCGGATGCCTTTGGCCTGGCCCCACCGCTGTGCGTAGGGGTCAAACCATTCGTCGTAGGCAGGGACGAAGTGGCTCCACGTCATGATGCGAAGTTCCCGCTGTTGCGCGCGCACGAACGACGTGAGCAGCGACCCAAAATTTCCGGCCGCCGCTGCCACGCCCGCGGCGCCGGCGGTGAGTTTCAGGAAGTCGCGCCGGCTCACCCTGCGCCAGCGGCCCTCGGACACACGCACCCACTTACCGTCGGACTGGTCCGCCATTTCGTTCCACCACCCCCTACGGGAATGCTCGCGCGATCACCAGCGTACCGGGATTACGAATGCTATTGGCCGCAAGCGACGTGTCTCCTCCCCGTACTCGCGCCGTCACAGGACTCGATGCCGGGGTGAGAGAACACAAGCCCGCGGCCCCACGAGGCGCTGGATCGATGGCGATGACCAGGAAACAGAAAGTCGACATGCTGCGCGGCGTGAAGCTATTCGCCGGATTGGGCCCACGCCAGCTCGGCGAGATCGCCGCCCTGATGGAGGAAATCTCCTACCCGGCGCAGCGCTACGTCGTCCGCCAGGGTCAGGTCGGGACAGGCTTCTACCTCATCACCAGCGGCCGGGCGCGGGTCGAACGCAGCGACCGCACGCTGAACACGTTGGGGCCGGGTGATTTCTTCGGCGAGCTGTCGGTGCTTGACCAGAGCCCCCGGATGGCGCACGTGATGACTGAAGAACCCACGACCATGCTGGCGCTCGCCTCGTGGGACTTTACCAAACTGCTCGAGCGGAACCCGAAGCTGACGCTGGGCATCCTCAAGGAAGTCGCCAGGCGGCTGCGCGAGACCACCGACCACCCGGCGCACTAGCGAGATTCCGACCTGACCTCTTCAGGCTAGCCCGGAACTGGGTCCGGACCCAGTTGTTCTTCCACTACAACAGTCCATGCAGAAGAGCCGTGAGTTGTCTCGTGTGTTCCCCCGTCTCGAAGTTGTGTAGTGGATCCGAGGCCAGCACGTGCTCGGTAATCCTGCCGTCCCGCCGCAGGTACACGGCAGGGTGGTGGTCGCCGCTCTGATCCGTTTCGAGAACGATGGCCACCGCATCGGGTCCCGAAGTGTCCACGAAGTGCTGCAGTGGTAAGATGCCTTCGTCCAGGATCCCCCGCCGCTGGTCGAAGCTCACGACCCGGCCGAGATATGACCGCTGGTTCCACAACTCTGCTGCGTGAGTCACCTCAGAGAGCAAGTACGGGATGACGTCCCCTGCCGCCAGTGCCGCCCGGGGCACGCTGACCCCGAAATGGGTCTCGGCCAGGTAGCGTGCCAGGACCCGCGCGTTGTGCCGGAACCCTCCGATGCCGCCTGAGTTGCTCGGCACGCCGTGCTTGCGGAGGCCGACCGCTCCCTGCGTGGCCGCGCCGGCGAAAAAAAGGCCGGGCACCGTCGTGCTCTCCCAAAATGGGCGGAGCGCGGGGATGCGGTCCTGGCTGATGGTGGCGAGACCGAGCGCGCGCAGATCGCGCAGCGGCATGGTCCAGCCGGTCGCCGCGACAACGGTGTCGACGTCGAACACAAAGTCGCCGGGACGCGTCGTTCCCGACGCATAGACACGATAGCCCTTCGCCGTCTGCTCGATCCGGCTCGTGGCGCCGTCCAGCATGAACACCCCGCCGCCGAGGATGTGGTCTTCATAGGGCACGAGATGCCGGGCCCGGACGCCGGCCGTGGAGTGGCTGTTGATGGCCAGCAAGGTTGGGCGCGGCGAGACCAGGATGATCGTGCGGCACCAGGGCAGCAGCGAGTCCGCCATCTCGAACGCCGACGTGCGCTTGCCGAGGATCAGCACGCGGCGCCCCGCATACTGGCGCGACGGACGTGCCTGGGCGTAGTGAGGGATCTGGTCGATGCCGGGGATCTGCGGCTTCCATGGTTCGGCCATCCCCACCGCGAGAACGGCGATGCGGCACCCGTATTCTCCATCGGACGTGCCGAGCACGAACCCGCCGCCGTCTCTCGCCGTCGTCTCCCACCGGCATCCGTACCTGACGCGCACACGTGAGCGGTCCACAAACGCGCTGAGGGTCTTCTCCATCTCCGCCCGTGTCGGAAAATACGATTCCCCCTTCATGAATTCGGGCACGATTGCCTGATGCTTTGGATCGTCCACCAGGAGGCTGTTCCAGTCGTACCATGCGTAGTGGCGCGACCGCGGCGTCACCGGCGGGTAGGGTTTGGACCACGTATTGAGACGCTGGTAGAGCGGGAATTCCCGGAACATTCCGCCGGGCGCAGGGTCGGCCGAGAGGACGGCATGACCGACACCCAGGCGACCCAGGAAGTAACTGATCTGCAGGGCTCCAGGACCGCTCCCAATGATGACGGCCGGATACGAACCGGGAGGAAATGGTTTCGAGCCGGCGCGGCGGGATGACTTGCGCGGCCGGCGCGCTACCGCCATACGCTCGTCGTGCGGACTCGCCGGGCCTCTGCCTGTAACATGCGGAAGGTGATGTGTGGATAGGCCAGGAGAAACGGCTCGACCTGAGTGGCCGCCAGCACAAGGCACCGCATCGAGCGCACCGCGACCACATCGGCGTTGGGAGGCTCGCCGAGGAGCACGGAGATCTCCCCGAAGAAATCTCCCTTTCCCAACGTCGTCCGCTGCTTGCCGTCAATCTGCACGGCCGCCTCGCCGTCGAGGATGATGTAGAGGTTGCTGCCGCTCAGGCCCTGCCGGAGGACGCGTTGTCCTTCGGCAAAGTACTCCTCCTCCAGCGAATGCACAACGGCCTCGAGTTGGGGCCGCGTCAGATCGGCGAACAGCGCGAGGCCTGCGAGGAGATCGATCAACTCCTCGCGTGTAGCCATCAGCGTCCTCCTCCAGCCCCTCCGGCTCGGCCTTTCCCCGCTGTCTCGGGAATGGCCCGGACGCCTTCCTCCCGGAGTTTGCGCGAGGCGTAGAGGATAGAGTTCACGATGTGCTGATAGCCGGTGCAGCGGCACAGGTTGCCGTCGAGCCCGTGGCGGATCTCTTCCTCCGACGGGTCAGCGTTCCGTTCCAGAATCTGCAGCGCGGTGAGCATCATCCCCGGGGTGCAAAAACCGCACTGCAGACCGTGCTCTTCCCAAAAGCCTTCCTGAATCGGATGAAGTTTGCCATCTTTTGCCAGTCCCTCCACGGTGAGGATGGTCGAACCGTCAGCCTGCACAGCAAGGATCGTACACGACTTCACCGCGAGCCCGTTCATGATCACGGTGCAGGCACCGCAGCTGGTCGTGTCGCACCCGATGTGCGTACCCGTTAGACCGAGGACCTCACGGAGGTAATACACTAATAAGAGGCGGGGCTCGACCTCATGCTGGTACTGGACCCCGTTGACCGTCATCGTGATGGGCTTCTTCACACGGGCCTCCCGGGCACAAGCGCGCTTGGGACGCGTCTCGTATTCGCCATTCTGAACTCGGTTCTCCTTGGCACGGCGGAACCCCCAAAAATTCCTGTTGGGGATGTTTAGACCCGGGTTGCCCGGGTAAATAGGGGTCGGCGGCCTGCCGTGCCGCCTGCCTCGCCGAAGTGGGCGGCCTGGTGCCCCGCCGGGTCGCCCTCCTGCTTTGTACGGGCCCCGGGTCCCCGATAAGACGGGGGCCCGGGGTCTTGCTCTATGGAGCAGATACAGACCATCCGGTCGCACTTGGAACGTCGGTTGGACAGCCTCAAGAGGCTCGCCGACCAGGAAAGGGTGCATCATAGCACCCTTCAGTCCCTTCTCCGGGACGGCATCGAGATGGAGAGCCCCGTGAATGACTGGTCCTACGCCGAGAGGCGCCTGATCGAGTTGATCTCCCGTTCCATCCAATTCCGCCGGGGGCAGTGTTTTGGGAACGCTCAGCGGGCTGCGCTCCTGGCTGCGCAGTTGGGGGCAGCCTCCGCCACCCACACGATCCTGTACTGTGAAGGTTACGCCTATCTCCCGATGCCCGCGCCCTTTTCTCACGGGTGGTGCCTCTTGAACGGGCGCGTCTGGGATCCCACCCTCGAGCATCTCCAGGTCCCGGCAAGGTACCTGGGAATACTCATCCCCTTGAGTTTCGTCCACGCCGTCGCGTCAAAGCGCGGCCGGTTCGGGCCCATCCTTCACCGCTGGCAGGCGCGCCTCTGGCGGGGAAATCTTCCCGCAACCGTCGAACGACCGACGGGTGTCGGTTCCGTTGTCGGACAGGGCGGCGGCCTGGCGGGCGCTGGCGCTCGGATATGACGTTGTCGTCATCGGCGGAGGCATCACGGGGGCCGGCGTCGCGCTCGACGCGGCTACGCGTGGGTACCGCGTCGCGCTCGTAGAACGCGCCGACTACGCCGCCGGAACCACCAGCCGCTCGACCAAGCTCGTTCACGGCGGGCTCCGTTATCTTCCCCAATGGCAATTCGGGCTGGTCCGGGAGTCGTTGCTGGAACGCGACCGTCTGCGCCGCCTGGCTCCCCACACCGTCAAGCCGCTTGCGTTTGTCGTCCCCATCTACCGTGACACCCGCCGGCCGCTCGGAATCAGCATTCCGGCGCCGTTCCACGGCTTCGCCTCCCTAGGCGTCAGGGTTGGATTGTGGGGATACGACCTCCTGAGCCGCACGGATCTGGCCCACCGCCGCCTCAGCGCAGGCGAAGCCACCGCGAAATTCCCACTGCTGAGGACTGAAGGGCTGGCGGGCGCGTTCCTCTATCATGACGCCCAAACGGACGATGTGCGGCTGACGCATGCGGTGCTGGCCACCGCGCGTCAGCACGGCGCGCTCACGCTGAACTACGCTCAGGTCACGGCCATCGACCCGGGCACGCCCACGCGGCTGCGCGTGCGCGACCAGCTCAGCGGATCGACAACAGACGTGACGGCCCGCCACGTCGTGAACGCAGCGGGCGTGTGGGCGGAAGAGGTCGCCTCACTGGCCGGCTCAGTCCCGTTCCGTATCGAGCGCAGCAAGGGAACCCATCTTGTCCTGGACGATCCCGCGCTGCGCGGAGACGCCGCTCTTGTCATCCCCGAAACGGACGATGGCCGGCTGGCCTTCGCCATCCCCTGGCATAACCGGGTTGTACTCGGCACGACCGATGAGCCATATCGTGGCGAGCTCGATGCGCCCAGGGCGACCGGTGATGAAGCCCATTACCTGCTGGGTCACTTGAACCGCTACCTGCGGGTGCCCGTGGCAAACTCAGCGGTCATTGCCGCGTACGCCGGGCTCCGGCCCCTGGTGCGCCGGAGCCGTGCCCGCTCCTCGGCGCTCTCACGAACCCATGAGGTCGTGGAACACAACGCGCACCTGGTCTCGATCATCGGAGGAAAGCTGACGACCTACCGGCAGATGGCTGAAGAGACCATCGACGTGCTGACGCGGCGCGACGGCGGGCGGAGATCCTGTCGTACGCGCGATCTCATGTTGCATGACAGTGAACCTGGCATTCGCGAATTGGCCCGCGAAGATCCGGCGCTTTCCCGCCCGCTCGTCCCGGGGCTGCCCGTGCGCTACGCAGAAGTGGTGTATGCCTGCCGCGCAGAGCAGTGCGTGACGCTCCGTGACTTCATGATGCTCCGCAGCCACCTCGCCGTGCTGGACCGTGGCCACGGGCTCGGATGTCTGGAAGAAGTCGGCAGCGTGATGGCGCGCGAGCTAGGGTGGTCAGACGAGGAACGGGTCATGCAGATCGCAGCCTATCGCGCGGCTGTGGAACGAGAGAATGCGTTCCTGGC
>JAIBHM010000055.1 GCA_020028535.1 Armatimonadota bacterium
CGCATTCTTCTTGTTTGCCGTCGGCGCCGGCATCCGTGCGCAGCGTGCCCAGGCACGGATGGGCCGCGAGACTCTCGTCGGCACCGAGGGGATCGCCCGTACAGAACTCGCGCCGGAGGGTACGGTCTACGTCGCCGGAGAGATGTGGACAGCCACCGCGGAGTCGGGACGCATTCCGGAGGGTCAGCGGGTCCAGGTCGTCAGCGTGGACGGCCTGCGGCTGCGCGTGCGTCCGGCAACGAGATGACCGGATCGCGGGACCCTGGGGTCGCGGCGTCGCGGTCCCTCATGATACGAACGTCCAGCCCCCAGCAGACCGAAGCCCTGGGAACGGCGCTGGGCGCACTGTTGCGCGCCGGCGACGTCGTCGCGCTGTCCGGAGAGCTGGGCGCCGGAAAGACCATCTTCACCCGCGGGATTGCAGAAGGCGCGGGGGCAACGGGGCACATCGCCAGTCCCACGTTCACGTTCATCCGCGAGTACCACGGGCCCGTGACGATGTTCCACGCGGATCTCTACCGGATAGACGCGCCGGCGCAACTTGACGACCTCGGCCTCGAGGAGGTTTTGGAGGCCGGCGGGATCGTCGTCATCGAGTGGGCCGAGAAAGCACGCGCTTTGCTGCCCCCGGAATACCTCTGGGCCGAACTGCGCTTCACCAAGCAGGACGATGCGCGCGAGATTGAGTTCATGCCGCGTGGGCCCCGCTATGCGGAGCTTGTCAGGCAGCTGGCATTGGGGTCGCGCTGAGAGGACATGCGGATCCTGGCCATGGAAACTGCGACGCCGATCGCCAGCGTTGCTTTGCTCGAGGGCGACCGGCTCGTGCGCGAAATCATGGAGTCTGTCCCGCGGCGTCACCTGGAGTGGTTGGCGCCTTCGATCGCCCGCATTCTGGGCGATGCCGGCTGGCGGCCGGGGGATGTCGAGGCGGTGGCTGTGTCCATAGGCCCCGGTTCGTTCACGGGGCTACGCATCGGTGTGGCGACCGCGGCGGCCTGGGCCCGGGCGAGCGATCTGCCGGTCGTCGCCTCCTCGACCCTCGAGACCGTCGCCGAGGGGTTGGACGCGCGCGGCCTCATCTGCCCGGTCCTGGATGCGGGCCGTGGCGAGGTGGCAGGGGCGTTGTTCGAGCGAAACGGGACGCCGCGCCGGGTGCTTGATGACCTGGTCGGCCCGGTGCACGTGCTGCTCTCCCGCCTGCCGCGGGACCGGGCGGTTGTGTTCGCCGGCGATGCCATCGCGCGCCACGGCGAGGCGCTGCGTGGACACCCGCAGGCGGTATTCGCGCCGGAGCCCCAGTGGATCCCGCGGGCTGCCATGACCGGCCGGCTCGCCTGGCGCCGCCTCAGTCGCGGGGACCACGACGATCCGTACCGGCTGAAGCCTTTCTACGCCCGCGGGGCCGGCATCACCCTCGGAAAGGGGGTCCCGCCCGGCGCGGCCGCAGAGGAAATGCGGTCTGCGGTCGAGGAAGGGGAAGGGCGATGAAACAGATCACGCGAGTGGCCTTGCGGCCGATGACGGTCGAGGACATCGCGCACGTGCTCGAGATCGAGCGCACTTCGTTCCGCACGCCATGGCCGGCTGATGCCTACACGCACGAGCTGAAGGAAAATCGGCTGGCGACGTACATCGTCGCGAATCTGGAGGATCGCCTGGTCGGCTACGCCGGGATGTGGGTCATTCTCGATGAGGCCCACATCACGACGATCGCCGTCGAGCCGGAGTTCCGCGGCCAGCACATCGGCGAGCGGCTCCTGGTCGGCCTCATCGACGCTGGAGTGGAACGCGGGGCGCGCTGGATGACGCTTGAAGTGCGGAAATCCAACCTCACGGCCCAGGCCCTCTACCGCAAGTACGGCTTCCGCGAGATCGGCACGCGCAAGGGGTATTACTCCGACAACCGCGAGGACGCCATCGTCATGTGGACGGGTAACCTCCGGGAGCGTGATTTCCAGGCACGGCTCGCGGACCTGCGCAAGGACTTCTCCGGCGAGTAGCCCATGCTCGTGCTCGGGATTGAAACGTCCTGCGACGAGACCGCCGCGGCCGTGGTCGCGGACGGCTTTGTCCTGCGCAGTAATGTGATAGCCTCCCAGGTGGCCCTCCACCGCCGGTTCGGCGGTGTGGTGCCCGAGCTTGCCTCGCGCAAGCACATCGAGCGTCTGCTCCCGGTGATCGACGAGGCGCTGGAGACGGCCGGCCTCAACATCGCCCAGATTGAGGGGCTGGCCGTCACCCGGGGTCCCGGGCTGGTGGGCGCGCTCACCGTCGGTGTGGCCGCGGCAAAGGCCATAGCCGTAGCCCGCGAGCTGCCGTTTGTCGGCGTGAATCATATCGAAGGTCACATCTACGCCGCGTTCCTCTCCGAGCCCGACGTCGCGTTTCCGGTGCTGGCCCTGATCGTCTCCGGCGCCCATGCCGACCTGATCGTGATGCGTGACCATGGAGACTACGAGATCCTGGGACGCAGCCGCGACGACGCGGCCGGCGAGGCCTTCGACAAAGTCGCGCGGGCGATGGGCCTCGGCTATCCCGGGGGACCCGAGATCGACCGGCTGGGCAAGGAGGGAAATCCGCGGGGCGTACCGCTTCCGCTGCCGATGGCCGGCGAGAGCTGGGAGTTCTCGTTCAGCGGCGTGAAGACTGCTGCGCTGCGCGCGCTGCGCGGACATGAGGGGGACACCGCTTTTCTGCGCGACCTGGCGGCAAGCCTCCAGCGAGTCATCGTGGAAGTGCTGGTCCGCAAGACGCTCGGGGCTGCGGCAGTCGTCCGGCCGAAGACCATGGTGGTAGCAGGCGGGGTTGCCGCCAACTCCAGGCTCCGTCGAGAGATGGAGCAGGCGTGCGCGGCCGCGAAGCTACGCCTTGTCATTCCCCCACCGATCCTCTGTACCGACAATGGGGGCATGATCGCCGCCGCGGGGTGGCGCCGTTTGACCGCCGGGGAGCGTTCCCCGCTCAATCTGGCAGCGGAGAGCGACCTTTCTTTAGAGTAAACTTCAAATAACGCGAAATATGCGAACAAAGGGTCCGCCAGCATTCGTCTTATCCGCCTTTCGTAGGCCCAGGGGTGGGGGCACAAAGCCTGTGGATAACGTGGATAACCCTGTGAGTAATGCACTTTGCCAAGCGGTTTCGCCCCACCCAGAGCCACTGGCAAGACCGACTGCCCCGAGGCGGACGTTCGTCCGTCGAGGCAGAGAAGGATCGGCGGCCCTCGCCCTCCGACCCTTCGAACCGACGGCCGGAAAATTCCTGTCCGCGGGGGCGGAAAGGGGCTTGAACACGTGGGCCGAGGTCCATATGATGGGGGGTGGCCTAGCACTCACATTGTCCGAGTGCTAATTCCCGGTGAGTAAGCAAAAGGAGGAGAACAGTATGAAGCTGCGGCCGTTGGGTGACCGCGTCGTAGTGAAGCCTCTCGAAGATGAAGAGCGCACCAGGGGCGGCATCGTCCTGCCCGATACCGCAAAGGAGAAACCCCAGCGCGGTGAGGTGACAGCTGTCGGTCCCGGCGATTGGGACCATGAAGCCGAGAAGCGCGTCCCGCTCGACGTGAAGGTCGGCGATCAGATTCTCTTCGCGAAGTATTCCGGCAGCGAGATCAAGATCGACGGGGAGGATCATCTCATCCTCCGCCAGAGTGACATCCTGGCCATAGTCGAGCGCGAACCGGCCAGAGCAGCAAAAGCGTAAACAACCTGACATCGCGAGGCCCGTAGGGCCGGAAGCAGTCCCGAACAGGAGTGGACCTGCTTCGCTCGCGATGATACGTGTACGGAGGTGACAGGCAGTGCCGAAACTCCTGGCGTTTGATGAGACGGCGCGGCGGGCGATGGAGCGCGGCGTGAACAAGCTTGCCGACGCCGTGAGGATCACGCTCGGCCCCAAGGGCCGCAACGTCGTGCTCGAAAAGAAGTTCGGCTCCCCCACGATCACTCACGATGGTGTGACCGTGGCCAAGGAGATCGAGCTGGAAGATCCGTTTGAGAACGCCGGCGCGCAGCTCGTGCGCGAAGTGGCGACCAAGACCGAGGACGTGGCCGGTGACGGTACCACCACCGCCACGATCCTGGCCCAGGCTCTGATCCGCGAAGGCCTGAAGCAAGTCGCCGCCGGTGCCAGCCCCATGGCCCTCAAGCGTGGCATCGACAAGGCCGTGCAGGCCGCGGTGGAAGACATCCGCAAGGCCGCCAAGACGGTCGAGACCAAGGATGCGATCCAGTCGGTGGCCAGCATCTCTGCGAACGACCCCGACATCGGCGCCCTCATCGCCGACGCGATGGACAAAGTCGGCAAGGATGGCGTCATCACCGTTGAGGAGAGCAAGGGTATCGAGACGACCGTAGAGGTCGTCGAGGGGATGATGTTTGACAAGGGCTATATCTCCGCGTACTTCGTGACCGACCCCGAGAAGATGGAGGGTGTCCTCGAAGATCCGTACATCCTCATCACCGATAAGAAGATCTCCGCGGTCAAGGACCTGCTGCCCGTTCTGGAGAAGATCGCGCAGGTCAGCCGCCCGATTCTGATTATCGCGGAGGATATCGAGGGCGAAGCGCTGGCGACGCTGGTCGTGAACAAGCTCCGCGGCACCCTGCAGGCGGTGGCGGTGAAGGCGCCGGCATTCGGCGAACGGCGCAAGGCGATCCTCGACGACATCGCGGTTCTCACGGCCGGCCAGGTCATTTCCGAAGAGGTCGGCCTGAAGCTGGAGAACGTGACCGTGCAGATGCTCGGCCGCGCACGGCAGGTGCGGATCCGCAAGGAAGAGACGATCATCGTCGGCGGCGCAGGCGACCAGGACAAGATCCAGAAGCGCGTGGGGCAACTGCGCAAGCAGATCGAGGAGACCGACTCCGACTACGACCGTGAGAAGCTGCAGGAGCGGCTGGGCAAACTGTCCGGGGGCGTCGCCGTGATCAAGGTGGGCGCGCCGAGCGAGGCAGAGCTGAAGTACCGCAAGACCCGCACGGAAGATGCGCTCCGCGCGACCCGCTCAGCGGTCGAAGAGGGCATCGTGCCCGGCGGCGGCAGCATCCTCGTGTACGCGGCCAAGGGCCTCGACAAGATCGAGGCCGAGGGCGACGAAAAGACCGGTGTGCACCTCGTGGCGAAGGCGCTGCTCGAGCCCGCCCGCCAGCTTGCGGTCAACGCGGGTCAGGAGGGCTGGCTGATCGTCGAGAAGCTGAAGGGTGAGAAGCTGGGTACGGGTTACAACGTGCTCAGCGGCAAGTTCGAGGACATGACCAAGGCCGGTATCGTCGACCCGGCGAAGGTCGTGCGCTCGGCCCTGCAGAACGCGGCCAGCATCGCGGCGCTCCTGCTCACGACGGAGGCGATGGTCGTGGAGAAGCCGGAGGAAGAGAAGGCCCCGGGCGCTCCGCCCATGCCGCCGATGTAAGATCACCCCAGCATCATCCAATGCGGGATGGGTCCCCGGCAATCGCCGGGGACCCTCGCGTTTTCCTCGGATGGGCTGAGAACTAGGACGCTTCCATGAGGCGGTCGAAGTTCAGAAGCGATGGAAGAGACCCGATTCTTTGTCGATCTGGGCATCGTCCTGGCGGCGGCAGTTCTCGGTGGGATTTTCGCGCACCTTGCCCGACAGCCGCTGATTGTCGGATATATCCTGGGCGGCATCCTCGTCAATCCGTTCACGCCCGGACCGGCAGTCTCGGATATCCACGCCTTCGAGTTCTTTGCCGAGTTTGGCGTCGTGCTGCTCATGTTCTCCATCGGTACCGAGTTCTCCATTCGCGACCTGCTGGACGCCCGAAAAGTCGCGTTGCTCGGTGCTCCGCTCGGGATCGCCCTCATCACGACGCTGACGATCCCCATCGGAGCCCTGTTGGGCTGGGCTCTCCCTCAGACGCTTGTCGTCGGTGCGGCCGTCAGCGTGGCCAGCACGATGGTCCTGCTGAAGTTTCTTCTGGAACGCGGAGAACTGACTTCCCGCCACGGCCGAGTCGTCGTCGCGATTACCCTGACCGAGGACCTCCTGGTGGTTGCACTCACCATCATCATCCCGGCGTTCGGAAGTGCCGGGGAGACGGGGATTAGCCTCGTCGCAAGAGCCCTCATCCGAGCCATTCTGCTCCTGGCACCGATGCTGTGGCTGGCCAGCCGTGCCGTACCCTTACTCCTCGCAAGGGTCGCGGCGACACGGAACACGGAGCTGCTGCTGCTCGTCGCAGTGGCCATCGTGATCGCGACGGCTGCCCTCACAGCCAGCCTCGGGCTTTCTCTAGCGTTGGGCGCGTTCCTGGCTGGGATGATGATCGCCGAATCTGAGTCAGCTCATGCGGTCGTGGACAGGGTGTTGCCGATCCGGGACATCTTCGTCGCGATCTTCTTCGTGTCAGTCGGCCTGTTCATCAATCCGGCGACACTCTTGGCTGAACTGCCCACCGTAGGCGCCCTCCTCATGCTGGTCATCTTCGGAAAGTTCATCGTCTGGTTCGCCGTCGTGAGATTGATGGGCTACCGGACCCACACTGCCGTCCTGGCTGGTCTCGGCCTCACCCAGATCGGCGAGTTCTCCTACATCCTTGTCGGGGTTGGACGTGCCACCGACCTCCTGACTGACGTCGTCTACAACGCCGTTCTGGCTACCTCACTTGTCTCGATCCTCGTCAATGCCCTGATTTTCCGCCGCTCTCCTCGGTGGCTGAGGGAATGGGTGAGCCGCCGGCAAGGCGCGTCTTGAGGCAAATTCAAAAGGCGAACATTGTTGCACCGCCGGAACCCATCATTTATAGTTAGAGTCACCTGGTTACCGCGGACGACCCATCTGAGGGGAATCGTCACTCAAAAGACGAACATTTGCGCTGAGGGTTGTCCTTGCGTTTGTTGGTTGTCGGCTCCGGAGGTCGTGAACATGTCCTGGCCTGGCAGCTGGTCCGGGACGCGGCCTCGCACAACCTGCACGCAGCCCCTGGAAACCCCGGAATAGCTTCGCTCGGAACCTGCCACCCTCTCGAGGCCACCGACATCGCATCGTTGGCTCAACTGGCCGAGCAACTCGCAATCGATTTGACGGTCGTCGGTCCTGAGATTCCGCTTGCGAACGGCCTGACCGATGCATTCCACGCACGCGGATTGCGCATCTTCGGTCCTACACGGGACGCCGCTCGGATTGAGAGCAGCAAGGTCTTCGCCAAGACGTTCTTGCGCCGGCACGGGATTGCCGCCGCAGAATTTGAGGTGTTTGACAATCCCGTCGCGGCGCTGGCATTTGTCCGCCGCCAGAAGCGACCGCTGGTGATCAAAGCCGACGGTCTTGCTGCAGGCAAGGGCGTTGTCGTTGCCGCAGACGTGCACGAAGCGGAGCGGGCCGTGCTCGACATGATGATCCGCAAAGTGTACGGCGCATCAGGAGAGCGCGTTGTCATCGAGGACCGGCTCGAAGGTCGCGAGGTCAGCGTGCTCGTATTCGTCAGCGGGCGCAACGTCTTCCCGCTGCTTCCCGCTCAGGACTACAAGCGCGCGCTGGACAGCGATCGCGGTGCCAACACCGGAGGGATGGGAGCGATTGCGCCGGCCCGCGTCTCACTCGCCGATCTGGCCCAGGTTGTCGACGAGATCATCGAGCCTGTTGCCTCGGCGATGGTAGACGAAGGCTACCCGTATACAGGTGTGCTGTATGCCGGGCTGATGCTCACCGCCGACGGTCCAATGGTCCTGGAGTTCAACTGCCGCTTCGGCGATCCGGAGGCCCAGGTGATCCTGCCGCTGCTCGAGGGGGATCTGGCCGGGGCGATGATCGACACGCTCGAGGGGCGAGATCCGCATCTGAGTTGGAGCGACGGCGCCGCGGTGTGTGTCGTCGTCGCGTCAGATGGGTATCCAGGCCGTCATCCGACGGGCATCCCGATCCAGATTGCGGACGCCGTACCCGGAACCCTCATCTTGCATGCCGGCACCCAAGTGCAGGGCGGGCGGCTCGCCACCGCAGGCGGCCGGGTTCTCAACGTGGTTGGGATGGGTGATTCCATTGTCGAGGCCCGCGCCCGAGCGTATGTCGGTGTCGCGACCGTGACCTTTGAGGGGATGCACTACCGCACCGATATCGGCTTGAGCGCCGCCGCCGAGGCCGCCCGCGAAGGAGCACGAGTCTCATGACCCAGCCCGCACCGATTGTCGCCATCCTGCTGGGGTCGGAGTCGGATCGACCAACGATGGAAGAGGCCACACGAACTCTGGCCGACTTCGGCGTGCCGTTCGAGGTGATCGTCGCGTCCGCCCACCGGTCTCCCGAGCTAGTCGATCGATACGTCCGCTCGGCCGAAGGGCGCGGCCTTCGCGTACTTATCGCTGCGGCCGGTGGAGCCGCGCATCTGGCGGGGACGGTCGCCGCGCGGACCGTGCTTCCGGTCATTGGCGTCCCGCTCGAATCAACTGGGCTCGGCGGTCTGGATGCGCTGCTCGCGACCGTCCAGATGCCGCCGGGCGTTCCTGTTGCAACCGTGGCGCTCGGTACGTGGGGCGCCCGCAACGCAGCGATTCTCGCCGTACAGATTCTCGCCGTCGGAGATCCGATGCTGCGTGAGCGGCTCCGCGAGTTCAAAGAGACGATGGCACGCAAGATCGAAGCAGCCTCCGGCGTGAACACGGAAGTCGCGCGGTCCCAGAAGCCGTAGCAGGAGCAGAAGGAGAACGTCATGACAGTCACTGCGGTCGTCGGCGGACATTGGGGAGACGAGGGGAAGGGCAAAGTGGTTGATGCCCTCGCCGCAACCGCCGACATGGTGATTCGCTACAACGGCGGCAACAACGCGGGCCACACGATCGTGGGCGACCGGGGCGTGCTGCGTCTGCATCTCGTCCCCTCAGGCATCTGCCACCCCAACGTAGATTGCCTGATCGGCCCGGGCGTCGTCCTGAACCCGCTGGCGCTCTTTGAGGAGCTCGAGGCGCTCGAGGCGATGGACATCTCCACGGCCCGCCTGCGCATCAGCTCCCGGGCCCACCTCGTGTTCCCGTTCCACATTGAAATCGACGCGGCCACCGAGGAGGCGCGGGGACGCCGCGCTCACGGGACGACGCGCCGCGGTATCTGGCCGGTCTATGCCGACAAGGCCGCACGCGTGGGTATTCGTGCCGGCGACCTGCTCGAGCCGGCGTTCCTGCGCCAGCGCCTTGAAGAAGTCTCCCGCTCCGCCATGGCCTTCCTGGGGCGGGCCGTCGATGGGAATACGCTCACGGCGCTCTGTACCGAGTGGGAGGCGCGGCTTGCGCCGATGATCGTCGATACGCACCCGATCGTGCGGGACGCGCTGGGGCGCGACGCGGCCATCATTCTCGAAGGCCATCTCGGTGTGATGCGCGACCTCGATTGGGGTTTGTATCCGTATGTCACCTCGTCCACGTGTCTGCCGGGCGGGGCGTGCGCAGGAGCAGGCGTGCCCGCGCAGCGCATCACCCGCGTCATCGGGGTTGTGAAGGCCTATACCACGGCGGTGGGGGCCGGACCCATGCCGACCGAGTTGCGCAAC
>JAIBHM010000210.1 GCA_020028535.1 Armatimonadota bacterium
GGCCTCCGCCGCCTCATTGGGGAGCACCCGCATCGCGAACACCTGGCGAGGTGAACCGTTCAGGAAGAGAAAGAGCCCGCCATAATACCATCCCAGGTAGGCTTTTCCACGGTACCGCCTGACGGCTGAACAGGCCGGCGCGCCGTAGGCTTTGATCAGCTCAGTGTCCGTCGATCCGATGCGAACGCCATCCGCGGTCACGTGTGCGACATCTTCGGTATCGATCATCCGGGCCTTCCCGCCGTCGAAGAACACGGCCAGCTTGCGGCTCTCCCACACCATCCATCCACTGGGGTAGCGCTCTGTCGGCGGTAGTCCGATCGCGGCTTGGACTTCGGGGGGCGTCATGCCCAGGCGCACCGAGCCGATGCCCTCCCCGGGCCTGATGCTTGCAGTCTCTTCAAGCTGCGCCGTTGCCGGCGCGGCCTGCGAGGGAGTGCCCAGTGATGCCAGGAGCGTGGTGGCTGTCTCCGCCGAAGCCGCGTACTTGAACCCGGTCGGCACGCGCCCCGCTGTGTTCCACGTGCCTCTCAGGATGCCGATGACCTTGCCGTCTGCGTTGAGCACCGGTCCGCCGCTGTTCCCGGGCGCGGCGCTCACATCGAGGGCGAGGGCCCCCTCGGCGGTCTCCGTCGCGCTGACGACGCCGGCGGCGACCGATGGCTCAAGGGCAATTGTGGTGCCCAGCGGATAGCCCCACACCCACACCTGATCGCCCTGCGCCGGCTTGCTTTCTGCGAACTGCAGGATCGCGGTGCCCTCGGGGACAGCAGCGACAATGAACGCCACGTCGTAGCGCTCGTTGCACATGGCCTGACGGCCGGAGATGCGGACCTTCGCCGCCCAGAAATGCAGCTGGATCGCCGCCGCGCCTTTGATCACATGACAGGCCGTTGCCACGAGTGTCGGCGACACTGCGAATGCCGTTCCGATCGCGCCTCCGGTATCGACGCGTGCCAGGGCGCGCTTTGCATCGAGATGGGGACCCCCTTGAGCGTGCAGGGGGACGCCGGTATGCAAAAACAAGAACAAGAACGAAAACGTCGTGAGGATAGCCAGAAATCGTTTCATCTCTCGTTCCTCCCGGGATGAGACCTCATTCGCGCTTAGCTTACGGCGGTGTCCGGCCGGCGGCATCGGGCGGCAATCCCGAAGGAGGCACGGCGGCGTCCCGATTCTTCAGGACATGCCAATCGCGGGAGGATTCACGTTGGGGATTCGTAATCGGTACGTGAGGCGCGATGGGGAACAGCGTGATCTCGCATCTCTTCGAAGGCGGTCCTGAGGGATGTCTGCTTCTTCACGGGTTCTCCGGCTCGCCGCTGGAGATGGTCCCGATGGCCGAAGCCCTCGCCCGCGAGGGGTGGACGGTCGCCGTCGCGGAGCTCGCCGGTCATTCATCTCCACGCGCGCTGGCGCAGGTGACCGCTGCGGACTGGCTGCGTTCGGCCGCAACGGCCTACGACGAATTGAGCGCACGGTGCACGCGAACGGCGATCGTCGGGCTGTCAATGGGCGGCGCCGTTGCGCTGTCACTCGCACCGTCGTTCCACCCCGCCGCGATCGTCACCATCTCCACCCCGGTGCGGATGAAACGACTCATCGCCCGGGCCTCACGGATCGCCTCGCGCCTGGTGCCGTATGTGCCGGTGCTGATGAGACTGGGGCCTCGTGAGCGCGCCATGCGCGCATACCGCTCGCCCACCCGGCGGATCCCCCTCAGGGCGACACAACAAGTTGAATATCTACTCGGCGTCATGCGCGATACGCTGCCGCGCGTAACCGTGCCGGTCCTGATTGCCCAGGGCCGCCGGGACTGGATCATTCCGAGGGAAAGCGCCCAGGAGATCCGGACCCTCGCATCGCGCGCCACAACGAAAGTGCTGTGGCTGCCGCGGAGCGGTCACGTGGCGACACTGGATCGGGATCGCGAAATGCTGTTCGCGGAAATCCTGGCGTTCTTGCGCCCGCACTTGCGCGGCGGCTGATAGGGAGCGGCGAGAGATGGAGCAGCAGATCGAGCGAAGCAAAGTCGTGGTGCGGTGGATTGTGGCAACCGTGCTCTTCGCCGCGGTCGCTTATCTGAAGGGGCGGGGCCAGGTCGCGGTCTCGTGGACGGTGGTCCTCAGCCTGACCGCGGTACTGGCCGCGCTCAACCTGATGTACTGGGCGGTCCTCCGCCGCGGCGCCCCCTCCTGGCTCAAGTACATGACGACCGCCACCGACCTGGCGCTGATCTCAGCCCTGGTCGCGTTCACCGGCGGCAGCGGGAGTGTGTTTTACTTCGCGTACTTCATCGTGCTTGTGAGCAATAGCATGCGCTACGGGATGGGGATGGCGCTCTATGTGGCCACAGTGTACAACGTCGCCTACGCGATCATCCTGCGGGCCGCGCCGCCGGCCGGCGACCTGACCGTGGAAGCCGTGAAGATCTTCGCATTCTGGGGCATTGCGCTCTACGCGGGGTACCTCGCGATGCGGTTCCAGCGGCAGACACGCATCCTGCAATCATACGAGGAGACGATTGCGCGCCTCCGCCATGAGATGGCCGCCCTCAAAGGGGTGAGCGACTGATGGAGCGACGCACCCCCGTGCTCACAGGGCGCGCGGCGGGTGCGATTGGCATTCTTGGTATCGTGCTCCTGGGACTGATGGTCGGCATCGCGTGGCGCACGACGTCCGCCATCTGGTTCCTCATCTTCCCGTTGTTGCTCCTTGGGGTCCTGGCCGCGGGCGGGGTCGCGGTACTGTGGATCCTACGCCACTTCTAGCGGGATGCCAATTCCAGCGGCGGGGCGGTCTCCACCGGCCGCGCGAACGCTTCCACCTCGGCGCGAGCCGTTAAGTCGTTCAGGACCTCCTCGAGGTTTCGCGACAGCGCTTCGAGCCCCGCGTCATCGATCTCCTCGGACACGTCGATCGGCGCGCCAATCGTGATGGCGGCTTTTGTAAACACACGGGGGATCTCGAAGCGATCCCAGGAATCGAGGGAGATGACGTCTCGCATCGCCGCCCCAACCGGGACGAGGGCGACGCCGGTTTTCTTGGCCACGTAGGCGGCCCCCGGCTTCGCGCGGAATATCGGTCCGCCGGGCCCATCCGCCGCGATCACCCCGCCGCGGCCACCTTCTAGATGTTGGAGAAAGCGGATGACTCCGCGCGATTCGCTGCTGAATTTCGCCGCGTCGAGGACCCGGTATCCCAGGTGCTGCAGCGCC
>JAIBHM010000056.1 GCA_020028535.1 Armatimonadota bacterium
AGGTACGCGTACGCGATGCTTTCTCCGACGGTGTACCCGATCCCGCCGCTGGTGGTACGAGAGACGACACGTCCATCCGACATGACCGGCTCGTTGCCCAGCGGATGGACGGTGGAATCAGTGAGCACGAGACACGACAACTTCCGGGTCAGGCCCTTGTCGCGCTGCGCGAGCAGGGCCGGCTTTCCTTGAAAATCCTTCCGATCCAATTTGACACAGAACCCCTGCCCGGCCTCGTACGGCGTGTAGTCCGGCGTGACGTCCGCGCTCCAGTAGCGGTAGCCTTTTTCAAGCCTCAGCGAGTCGACCGCCCGATAGCCCACCGGGCACAGCCTGAAAGGTTGTCCCGCTTCCCACAGGGCGTCCCAAACCGACAGTCCATCACCGATGGGCATGTAGAGTTCCCATCCCAGCTCTCCCACGTAGGTAACCCGCAGCGCGCGCACCTTGGTCCCGGCTACGTCCAGGGTGCGGTAGGTCATGTAGGGGAACCCGGAATTGGTCACGTCATCTTCGGTGACCGACTGCAGGATTTCCCGTGCCCGCGGGCCCCACAGCCCGATGCAGGCAAGTTCGGTCGTGACATCCCGCGCCTGCACCGAACCGTCATCGGGGAGGTGGGCGCGAATCCAGGCGAAGTCGTGTACGCCGAAAGCGCTCCCGGTCACAATGAAGAAGTGGTCCGGCTTCAGGCGAGTGATGGTGAGGTCGCATTCGACGCCGCCGCGCGGGTTGAGCATTTGCGTGTAGGTGACCGCGCCCGGCGGCTTGTCCAGATCGTTGTCGGTGAGCCACTGCAGGGCATGGAGCGCCCCACGCCCCTGGACATCGAACTTGCTGAACGAGGAGAAGTCGAAGATACCGGCGCTCTCTCGGGTAGCGATATGCTCCATCGCGATGGCCGGCGACCAGTTGTGACGGATCCACCCCCCTGGCACCGGGCCGCGTGGTTCGCTGCCCTCGTTGCTCTTGAACCAGTTCGGCCGCTCCCAACCGGCCTTCTCCCCAAAGACCGCACCCAGGGCGACGAGGCGATCGTACGGCGGACTGGTGCGCAGGGGGCGGGCCGATTCGAACTCTTCCAATGGCAGGTGTACCGTGTAATTTCGCGCGTAGACTTCGACGGCGCGAGTGGCGGCATAGGAGCGGTCGGCAAAGTGGCGCCCGAGGCGCCGGATATCCGCCCTCCACAGGTCGAGGCTTGGGCGCCCGTCGATGATCCACTCCGCCATCACTTTGCCTACGCCGCCGCCTGCGGCGATGCCCGGCGTCCCCCCCGCCACGAAGAACCCACGAACCTCAGCGGATTCGCCCAGCAGGAGATCCCCGTCGGGCGTAAAGGTCTCGGGCCCGATCATCAACTTGCGGACGCCGATGTCGCTGAGCGCGGTGATGCGGACGGCAGCGTTTCGCGCCAGCGTCTCAAAGCGATCCCAGTTCGGCACCATTCCGACAGGGTCAAGGTCCTGCGGGATTGGCTCCGGTCCGCAGCGGACGGGGTTTCCTTCGTACCCGCCCACCAGCAGCCCGCGGACCTCTTCGCGGCCGTAGATGCGCAGGTCCGGATCGCGAAACGTCGGCAGAGTGCGCGGGACCCCGAACGGGGCCGTCATCATGTAGTGGTGCTCGACGGGTACGATCGGCACCGCGACCCCGACCAACCGGCCGACGTGCCAGGACCAGACCCCCGAGGCGCACACGACCACCGGAGTGCGGATCGTCCCCTGCGTGGTCGTCACAGCGTGCACGCGGCCGTTGCGCACGTCGATACCGGTTACGGCGGTCTGCGCATGCATCTCGCATCCGCGGCTCCGGGCGCCGTGTGCGAGCGCGTAGGTAAGCCCGCTGGGATCGATGCGACCGTCGGTGGGGATATACGCCCCGCCAACAAGGTCCCGGTCGCCGATGATGGGACAGAGATCGAGGGCCTCGCGGGGTGTGAGGAGTTCGACGTCGAGACCGAACGCCTTGGCCTGCGCGGCCATGCGGCGGATCTCCTCCATGCGCAGGTCGCTGCTGGCCAGTCGAACGCTTCCCACCTGCAGCCAATCCGGATCGATCCCTGTTTCTGTCCGTAGGCCGCCATACAGCTCAACGCTGTACATGATCATGCGGGTGAGGTTGTAGGTCCCTCGGAGCTGGCCGACGAGTCCGGCGGCACGGTGGGTCGACCCGCCGGTGAGCGCGCCCCGCTCCACCAGCACGATGTCGCGCCATCCCATCTGCGTCAAATGGTAGGCGATGCTGCAGCCGGTCACGCCCCCGCCGACAATGACTGCCTGGGCCTGGTCACGCATCGTGTCTGTCCCTGATTCGCGTCCTGCCGGGCGCCATTCCTTTGACACCGTGCCACCCACATCGTGGGAGGAGCGGGAGCGAGTGGGTCGAAACGCGAACAGGATTTCACCCGAGGAGGGTTTGATTCGATGGCCGGTCGCGACGCGTATGATTACCGCCTTGTGCACTCGATGCGTTATCAGAAATCGCCGTTGTTTGCGAGCTTCAGAGAGTTAGGGGCTACGTCATTCCTCTGGTACAATCACCTGCTCCACGCGGTCGACTTCGAGGGGCAGTCCAAGGAACAGGAGTATTGGGCAATTCGGAACGCGGCGACGCTCTGGGACGTCGGGGTCGAACGGCCCGTGGAGATCGACGGACCTGACGGATTCGCGCTCATGGATTTGCTCACGCCGCGCGATATGCGCAAGTGCGCGATCGGGCAGTGTAAGTACGCGCTCATTACCGACGAGAATGGGTGCGTGGTGAATGATCCGGTCGTGCTGCGTCTCGGAGAGAATCGGTTCTGGCTCTGTCCTTCGGACAGCGACGTCCACCTGTGGGCGAAAGGCGTGGCGGTAGGGGCGGGCCTCCGCGCCACCGTGCGGCTCAGCGATGCCTATCCCGTGCAGGTCCAGGGTCCAAAGTCCCTGGACGTGATGCGGGCCATCGTCGGCGACTCGATCCGGAAGCTGCGCTATTACTGGTGGATGAAAGCTGAATTGCCCGGCAAGATATCCGTGATTATCACGCGCACCGGCTGGACAGGAGAAGTCGGCTATGAGGTGTTCCTCCTGGACAACAGCCGCGCAGGTGAGCTGGTCAGGCTCATCATGGAGCGGGGCAAGCCGTTCGGCCTCATCCCGGCCGGGCCCAATCACGCGCGCCGCGTGGAGGCGGCGATTCTCAACAATCAGGCGGACATGGACCTCACCACGAACCTCTACGAGCTGGGCCTGGAATGGCAGATCGAGCCCAAGGAGCGGTTCATCGGGAAGGAGGCGCTTGAGCGCGTCCGGCGGGAGGGCCTCAAGCGCAAGCTGGTGGGATTCGAGGTCGACGCCGCAGCCGCTCCGCACGAATTCGAAGGACCCTGGCTCGTCTACAAAGGCGGGACACAGATCGGCCGCGCGTCGGCGTTCGTGTTCTCCCCCACGCTGAAGAAGAACATCGGGCTGGCCATGGTCAAGATCGAGCACGCCGCGGTGGGAGAGCGCTTCGAAGTGCAGCGTCTGCCCGGGGAGCCCCGCTTTGCTGCGACGGTCGTCCCCCTGCCGTTCGTCGATCCGAAGAAGGAGATCCCCAAGCGCCGGCTGGACGTGTCTTGACGGCACCGCGCCAGCGTCATGCCCATCACCATCGAGGAAGCCATTGCTCGCATTCCCCAGTGGGCAGGGGTCTCCGAACGGGCCGCGGCGTTTTTGCCCGGCGGAATTACCAACTCTAACTACCGCGTTGACGTTGACGGCGAATCGTTCGTGGTGCGAATTGCCGGCAACGACACTGCGCTCTTCGGCATTGACCGTCAGCGGGAATATCGCTGCACCGTAGCGGCAAACAAGTCCGGTGTTGGCCCTGAAGTCTTTGTTTTTCTGCCCGACGTGGAAGTACTGGTCACGAGATTCATCTCCGGCCACTCCCCCTCCGCCGCCGAGATGGCCAGGCCTGCGATGATGGCGCGGGCCGTCGAATCGATGCACCGGTATCATCGCGGAGGTGCCTTTCAGGGAACGTTCTCTCCGTTCCGCGTGCTCGAACAGTACGTCCGTATCACACGCCGGTACCATGCCCCGCTGCCCCCCGACGTTGAGCAGGGGCACCGGCGAATTCTTGAGATCGAAGGCGCGCTGCGCGGTGGAGCCCTGATCCGTCCCTGCCACAATGATCTCTGGGGGCCCAACTTGATCGATGACGGCGCACGCATCCGCATCGTGGATTGGGAATATGCGGGGATGGGCGACGTGTACTTCGATCTGGCGAATTTTTCCGTGCACCACGGTCTCTCCGACACCCAGGATGAAGCGCTGCTGCGCGGCTATTTCGGGGAGGTCAGAGACGGCGGGTTTGCCCGGCTCAAGCTCATGAAGATCGTCGCCGAGCTCCGCGAAGCGCTGTGGTATATGGTCGGGGTCAATGTCTTGCGCACCGACTTTGACTTTCTCGGTGCTGCAACGTTCCACTTCGAACGATACGCGCGTGCGCTCGACGATCGCCGCGTCCCCGCCTGGCTGGGGCAGGCCACCAGTGCGTGACCGAGGTTGGGCCTCGGGCTTCACCGCGCTGTGTGTCGGTCAGTGTCTGGCGCATCAGACCAGCCTCACGTTCTCAATCCTCATCCCCATTCTGTCATCGGCATGGTCGCTCACCAGCAGCCAGGCCGGCCTGATCTTGGGTGTCTTTCAGTTCGGGACCCTGGGGGCCTACGCCGCCGTAGGATTCCTGCTGGATCGGATCCGCAGCAAACCGATCATGGTGTGGTCGGGGGTGCTGGTCGGTATCGGAGACCTCCTGTTCGCCTTCGGCGCGCACGATTTCGTCTCCGGATTGGCTCTTCGCCTGCTCGTCGGCATAATGTTTGGCGGTCTGTATTTGCCCGCGCTCAAGCAGATTGCGGAGACGGTCCCTCGTGACCGCAGGGGAAGCGCGACTGGGATCTACATCGCCGTGATCGTGCTCGCCTACGCAGTGCCGTTGTATTATGTCGGGCTGCTGGCGCCGCGCATCGGCTGGCGCACGACTATGGCCGGCGTGGGCGTCCTTGAGCTCCTCGGCGCGTTGGTGATGGCCTGGAAAGTCCAAAGCATTCCCCTCCCCGCTATGCTCAAATCGTTGGGCCCATCGCGATACGTACGTGATGTCCTGGCCAACCGCCCGGCCCGCCGCGTGATCGTCGCCTATACCGGCCACAACTGGGAGCTATTTGGCATGTGGGGATGGTTGACACCATTCATGGTCGCGATGCTTGTGGCGCGGGGGAGCGTCCGCGAGGACGCGCTTGCCTTGGGCGGGATGCTGTCGGCCGGGGCCATCGGTCTGGGGGGCGCTGTCGGCGCCGTCGCCGGAGGCCGGCTCTCCGATCGGCTCGGCCGCGCAGAGACGGCGACGCTGATGCTGGGCCTCAGTCTGCTGTGCTCTACCGTCTTTGGATGGCTGTTTGGGGCTCCGCTCGTGTTGCTCGTCGGTATCGCGCTTCTGTATGGAGTTGTGTCACTGGCTGACTCTCCATCGTACTCGGCCAAACTTATGGAAGTCGTCCCCCCGCATTCGCTCGGCGGTGCGTTCAGTCTGCAGATGCTCACCGGCTGGACGGCGACAGCGCTGGCGCCGCTTGCGCTCGGCATCGTGCTGGATGTGACACAGGCGGCAGGCTTTGGGCCCGCGGCGCAGTGGGGCTGGGCATTCTCCTTGCTCGCGCTGGGCCCGCTGGCGGGGCTCATCGCTCTTGTTCCGTTGCGGCGGCGCTACGCTGCGCTCAACGCGCTCACGCAGCCCGCCGGCCCCACAGATCCAGGAACCTGATGAGCGTGGCAACGTATCCGAATCACGTCCGCGATTCGCTGTCTACAGGCAAGTTCATCCTAACCATCGAGCTGGCCACCCCGCAGGCGACCATTCCTCTCGATGAGGCCATCCGCCCGCTGCTAACTCTCGCGCGCGAGATCCGTGACGACCCTCGGATCGACGCCATCGCGCTGACTGACCGCAGCCGCTCTGACCACGATCACAATCCCATTCTGACAGGGCACCGCGTGGCCGAAGTCTCCGGTAAGATGCCCATCGTGCATTGGGCCGGTAAAGACCGCGCCGTGCGGAATCTTGAAACGGATCTGGAACTCGCCGAATCGTTGGGTCTTGACACCTTTCTCCTGGTGACGGGAGATAAGGTGAGGCATCCGGCGCCGGATCGGCCGGTGCGTTACCTGGACTCGGCAAATGCGCTGGACGTGGCAAGACAGCGATCACGTGACTTCCTCCTCGCCGCAGCCGTTTCCCCGTTCAAATATCGTGAAGAAGAACTCGTCAACCAATACCTGAAAGCGGCCAAGAAGCTCCGCGCCGGCGCGAACTTCCTGATGACCCAAATCGGCTGGGACATGCGGAAGTTTGAGGAGCTGGGCTGGTTTCTCAATCAGCGCGGCTACCGTCCCTCGCTCATCGCCGAACTGCTGTTCCTCACGCCGGCACGCAGCAGGCGGATCCGCAAGTTCGGCCTACCGGGTGTGACCATTACGGATCACTTTGCGCAGCGTTTGGAGGAGGATGCCGCACTCCCGGATTGCGGAGGGGGCGCCGCGTTTCGTCGCCTGGCGCTGCAAATTGCCACCCTGCGCGATCTGGGCTATGCCGGAGTGCAGGTGAGCGGGCTCGCGAGATATCCCAGCGTCGTGCGTCTCCTCGACGAGACAGAGACCGTGGCCCGCATCTATCCGACACCGGAGGCGCGCCGGCAGGCGTGGGGGGAGTTGTTGGTCGGGAAAGACGGCCGGACCGCCGAGGTTGCTCCGGCAGACGGTTTGTATCTGCAAGCACCGGCGGTGACGGGGTTGTCCGGCATTCCCAAGGCAGGGGTCGGAGCAGGCGCGGAGTGGGCTCGCTTTCGTGCAATGGATCTGATCGACCGGCTGTTCTTCGAGGAGAGTTCCATGAGTGCCCGCACCCTCGGTGTGTCGGTGCGGCGCGTGGATCCCCGGTCAGGGTTTGGCAGTGTCTTACGGTGGACCGAGCGCGCCATCAAGGGACCGCTGCTCGGCTGTCAAACATGCGGGTTCTGCAGGCTCCCGGTCACGGCCTATGTCTGTCCGGAAACCTGCCCGAAGGGGTTGGCGAACGGCCCATGCGGCGGTACGAAGGACAACGTGTGTGAATTTGGCGACCGGGAATGCATTCACAACCAGATCTACCGCGTCTCGAAGCAGGCCGGTGTCCTGCCGAATCTTGAGGAAGTCCTCATCCCGCCGGTCCCCGAGGCTGCCTGGGATACGTGCTCGTGGATTACCCACTTTCGCGGAGATGGGCCAAAGGTCACGCGCCTGAGATGAATACGTTCTTCACGTCCGTGTACAGCTCCAGCGCATGCATGCCCAGCTCGCGCCCGAATCCACTCATCTTCACGCCGCCGAACGGCGCCTCTTGATGCACGCTGTGATTGCTGTTGATGCTGACGACACCTGACTTGATTGCCTGCGCCATCCGCAGCGCCCGGCTGATGTCGCGCGTCCAGATCGAAGCAGAGAGTCCGTAGGGCGAGTCGTTCACCATCCGCAGCACCTCGGCCTCATCACTAAAGGGAATGGCGCAGGCAACGGGGCCGAAGATCTCCTCCTGGACGACACGCATCGCGTTCTGCACACTCCCCAGCACCGCGGGGAGGAGATATGCTCCGCGGGCGAGCGCGGGGTCCTTAGGCGGGGCTCCACCGCAGAGCACACTCGCCCCTTCCTGGATCCCAACCTGGATGTACCCGCGCACCCGGTCCCGATGGCTGAAGGAAATCAATGATCCGATCTGCGTATCCTCCTCCAGCGGATCGCCGGTGCGCAGGCGCTCCGTCTCTCCGACCAGCGCCGCCACCGCGCGGTCATAGATCGACCGTTCGATGTAGACCCGGCTTCGCGCGCAGCAGTCCTGACCCGCGTTGGAGAAGACGGCGCTGACCGCGGCGGGGATGGCGCGGCTGAGATCGGCATCAGCAAAGATGACGTTTGGCGATTTGCCCCCGAGCTCCAGAGATACCCGAGTCATCGTGTCGGCCGCGGCCTTCATGATCTCGATGCCCGTCTTTGTCTCTCCCGTGAACGCAATTTTGCCGACGTGAGGGTGACGGACCAACGCCATGCCGGCCGTTGCTCCCGGTCCCGCGATCACGTTGACAACTCCGGCGGGGAGATCCGCCTCCAAAGCGATGGCGCCGAGGGCCAGCGCGGTGAGCGGCGTGGCGCTGGCCGGTTTGAGCACCGCGGTATTTCCCACAGCCAGCGCCGGCGCAACTTTCCAGGAGGCGATCATCAACGGGAAATTCCAGGGCACGATCAGCCCCACGACCCCGATGGGTTCGCGCAGCGTGAAGTCCAGGCCTCGGTCGGTGACAGGGATGGTCTCGCCGAACCACTTTGTGGCTGCGCCCGCGTAGTATTCGAAGCACTCCGCAGCAGCGAGCACCTCCGCTCGGGCGTCCTTGATCGGTTTGCCGGAACTCAGCACCTCCAGGCGCGCCAGGGATTCCGCGCGATCCCGAAGCAAACCAGCGATGCGCATCAGCGCGCGACCGCGCTCGCTGGCCGGCATGCGCGGCCACACGCCCTCTTCAAAGGCAGATCGGGCAGAATGAACGGCCCGGTCCACATCTTCCTCGCCCGCGACGGAGACAACGGCCGCCGCTTCACCCGTGGCCGGATTGGTGAGGACGGCGGTTTGCCCGGAGGCAGACGAGACCTGTCGCCCATCGATGACCAACTGATAGGCTTGCTGTGTCACTGCCATGACACGACTCCTTTCACTACTCAGGGGTGACGTAGGCGGCGGTGATTCCGCCGTCCACCACCAGCGCCGCCCCGGTCATCAGCGAGGACTCATCAGACGCAAGCCACAACGCGGCCCGCGCGACCTCCTCAGCCTGGCCAAAGCGACCAATCGGAATATGCACCAGCCGGCGGGCCCGGCGCTGTGGGTCACTAAGGAGTTCAGCGAGCATCGGGGTCTCGATCGGGCCGGGACAGAGCGCATTGGCCCTGATGCCTCGGCGCCCATATTCGACGGCGATCTCCCTGGTCATGGAGAGCACTCCGCCCTTGCTGGCGGTATATGCGATCTGCGGCGTGGCCGCTCCGACCAGCGCCACGAACGACGCCACGTTGATGATCGAACCTCCGCCGGAACGCAGCATCTCGGGGATGCCGAATTTGCATCCAAGCCACACGCCTTTGAGGTTGACATCTACCACACGATCCCAGACTGCTTCAGCCGTCTCGACGGTGCCGCCGTCCTCAGCGTGAAAAACTCCGGCGTTGTTATACAGCACGTGCAGGCCGCCAAACGTCTGAACGGCAAAACGCACCAGCGCCTCCATGTCGGCGGCTTTTGTGACGTCGGTCCGAATGAACGCCGCCTGGCCGCCGGTAGCCCGAATCTTCTCCGTTGCTTCCCTGCCGGCACGCTCGCTGACATCGGCGATGACGACTTTCGCCCCTTCGGCGGCGAACAGGTTCGCGGCGGTGCGGCCCA
>JAIBHM010000211.1 GCA_020028535.1 Armatimonadota bacterium
AATAGCGCTGGCGGCTGATCAGCCAGTCGCGCATCCGATATCGGACCGCGGGACCGCCGAGTCCGCGCCGCTGCAGGTCTGAGATCACGGCCGGTTCTGAGCCGCTGCCTTCCGGGTACGCCCGCACAGGCAGACCGAAGCGCCGCGCGAATGCCGCATCGCGTTCGTCGCCGGCGGGAACGCCCATGATGGCACCGGTGCCGTAATGGCTGAGCACGTACTCGGCCACGAAGATGGGCAGCAGGTCGCCGGTGATTGGGTGCGCGGCGAACGAGCCCGTAAAGGCTCCGGCCGCCGTCGTGCCGCCGGTCATCCGCTCGATCTCCGAGCGGCGCAGCGCCTCCTCGACGTACGCGCGCACGTCCGCCTGCCGGTCCGGACTCGTCAGCGCCGCGACCATGGGATGCTCGGGGGCAAGCACGATGAATGTAGCCCCAGGCAGAGTCTGCGGACGTGTGGTAAAGACCGCCACGGCCGCCTCACTCCACGCGACCGGGAAGCGGATCTCCGCGCCCTCGGAGCGCCCGATCCAGTTGCGCTGCATCGTCGTGATGTGCTCCGGCCAGTCCACTGCGTCCAGGTCGCGGAGCAGACGGTCCGCGTACGCCGTCGTGCGCACGTACCATTGCTCGAGCGCCCGGCGCTCAACCGGCGTATCGGAGTGGCGCCAGCAGCGGCCGTGCTCCACCTGCTCGTTGGCCAGGATGGTCCGGCATTTCGGACACCACCACTGCAAGCCCGCGGCGCGATAGGCCAGCCCGCGCCGGAGCAGCAGGAGGAATCCCCATTGCGTCCACTGATAGAAGGACGGATCGCTCGTGCTGATCTCGCGTGACCAGTCGTATGAGCACCCGAGCCGCGTCAGTTGCCGCCGGTAGTTGGCCGCATACTCGCGGGTCGTCCGGGCGGGATGCCGCCCACGCAGCAGCGCGTCGTTTTCGGCAGGCAGACCGAACGCGTCCCATCCCATGGGATGCAGCACCGCATACCCGCGCATGCGGAAATAGCGGGCCAGGACATCGGTGGGAACGTAGTTCTTGGCGTGACCGACGGAGAGGCCTTCCCCGGACGGATAGGGGAAGAAGTCGAGGACATACATCTTGGGCCGGGACGACGGGTCGGGCGTGCGGTTTACGCCGCCCTCCTCCCAGCGGTCGCGCCACCGCTGCTCGATGGCGCGGAAATCGTACGGCGTCAACCGGCCGCTGCGAGTTCCAACGGCATCACCCCCTGGTCACCACGTTGACCACGCGGCCGGGGACGACTACGACGTCGGCCGCGGCCTTGCCATCCATGAACCTGCGCACTCTCTCGTTTCTCAATGCCAGCTCGCGCGCCTCGTCCTCGCTCAGGTCCGCGGCCACCTGGATGCGATCCCGTACCTTGCCGTTCACCTGCAAGACCAGCGTCACCAATTCGGCGCGGGCCAGCGACGCGTCGTATTTGGGCCAGGGTTGCTGGTGCACGCTGTACGCTTCGCCCATCTGCGCCCACAGCTCCTCACTGATATGGGGGGCAATCGGCGCCACGAGCAGGACAATCGTACGCACCGCCTGCTTCCATGCCGGCGTCTCCTGCATCGTGTCCCGGACCTTCTGGAGGTAGTTCACAAACTCCATCATGGCCGCGATGGCGGTGTTGAAGTGGAATCCCTCCAGGTCCTCGGTCACCTTCTTGATGGTCTTGTGGGTCCAGTGTTGCAGCTCGCGGTCGTCGGCCTGCGTGCGCGCGCCGTCTCTTCTCTGTCCATCGCCTCTGGGCGTCCGCGACCCTGCGCTTTCGGTGACCAGATTCCAGACCCGCTGCAAGAAGCGCTGGGCGCCTTCAATCCCGCGGCTGTTCCACGGGCCGCCTCCTTCCCACGGACCGATGAACATCAGGTAAGTACGCACCGTGTCGGTACCCATCGACCGGACGAAGTCATCGGGATTCACGACGTTGCCCCGGGACTTGCTCATCTTCTCGCCGTCTTCGCCCAGGATGACGCCCTGGTTGAACAGACGGATCATCGGCTCGCCGAAGGGTACGAGCCCAAGGTCGCGCATCACCTTCGTCCAAAAGCGCGTGTACAGGAGGTGCATCACCGCGTGCTCGATGCCGCCGGTGTATTGGTCCACGGGCAGCCAGTACTCTCCTCGCTTCGGATCGAATGGACGGTGTTCATCCTCTGGGCTCAGGTAACGGTACTGGTACCACGATGAGTCAATGAACGTGTCCATCGTGTCGGTTTCTCGCTCCGCGTCTCCGTGGCAGCGTGGACACGCCGCGCGGCGGAAGCCCTCGTGGAGTTTCAGGGGCGACTCACCCGTGGGCAGAAACTCCGCGTCCATGGGCAGCTGCACCGGCAGATCGCCCTCCGGGACCGGGACCGTCCCACATTTCTTGCAATAGATGATTGGGATCGGCGTGCCCCAGTAGCGTTGGCGGCTGATCAGCCAGTCATGTAGTCTGTAATTCACCTTCCTTTCACCGATGCCGTGTTGCTCCATGTAGTCCACAATGGCCCTCCACCCCTCGTTCGACGGCAAGCCGTCGAACGGACCTGAGTTCACCATCGTGCCCTCCCCCAGGTAGGCGGCCGGCAGCGGCTGCCCATCCCAATTCGGCGGTGCGACGACTGCGGGAATGGGCAGGCGGTATTTCTTGGCAAACTCAAAGTCCCGCGCGTCATGGGCGGGCACGCCCTGGATCGCTCCGGTGCCATACGTCAGGAGCACGTAGTCGGCGATGAAGATCGGCACCTTCTCCTGGTTCATCGGGTTCACGGCGTAGGCGCCGATGAACACGCCGTCGCGCTCCTTCTCCGTGGACAGCCGCTCGATGTCGGACTGCCGGGCCGCTTTGAACTTGTACGCCTCCACCTCGGCCCGGCGATCAGGCGCCGTCAGGCGATCGACCAGCGGGTGCTCCGGCGCCAGGACCGCGAACGTCATTCCGTAGACGGTGTCGGGCCGGGTCGTGAAGACGCGGAAGGAGACGTCAGGATGGCCGGCGACCGGCAGGGCAAACTCCACCCCCTCGCTCTTCCCGATCCAGTTCTGCTGCAACGTACGGACGCGCTCGGGCCATTGAATCTCGGAGAAGTCGAGCAGCTCTTCCGCGTACGCCGTGATCTTGAGGAACCACTGCTCCAGGTTCTTCTTGATCACCGGAGTGCCGCAGCGCTCGCAGACTCGTTCCTCCCCGATCACCTGCTCACGGGCCAGCGTCGTGT
>JAIBHM010000212.1 GCA_020028535.1 Armatimonadota bacterium
ATCGCGCGTTCTTCGGCGAATTGCTGCCCCGGATCACGCTGGACGACGTCATTCTGGCCGTGACCGCGGATCACGCTACGCCCTGCGCTCTGCACGCGCATTCCGCCGACCCGGTCCCGCTGCTCGTCACCGGAGGCGGGGTGAAGCCGGACTCCACCAGGACATTCGGCGAACGGGAGGCCGCGCACGGTGAGATCGGCCTGCTCTTTGGCGTGGACATCCTGCCGCTGCTCGTGGGACTGGCGAAGAGTTAGAAGAGGGTCGTAGCATCATTGCAATGCATCGACAAGCGCGTCGCTCACCTTGCACCTCCCAAGGGGCTGCGAGCAGCGTTCTTGAACACTTCCCCTGCTCCCTTGACCCCTCTCGGAGGTGGGACGTGATGAAGCCCTTAAAGCCGCCCCTCGTCCTCGCCGTCCTGCTGCTGGTTATCGGCCTGGCCGTACCGGCTGTCCCGCAGCAGGCGCCACCCCTCGTGGTCCTGCACTTCAACGATGACTATCAACTCACGGCGGTCGATCAAGGGAAGGCGGGAGGGCTGGACCGGCTGGCCGGACTGGTGAGGCAGTACCGCGCCCGCGAGCGCTGTACGTTGCTGCTCTTCGCCGGGGACTTGATCTCGCCGTCCGTGGAGTCGTCGGTGTTCAAGGGAGCCCAATTGATTGATGGACTGAACCTGCTGGGTGTCGACGCGGCGGCGCTGGGAAACCATGAGTTCGACTACGGGCCGGCGGAACTGTTGAAGCGCATCGCCGAATCGAAGTTCCCCTGGCTCGTCGCCAACGCCTTGTTTCCCGGCGCGCGCCCGTTTCCCAGCACGCGCCAGTTCATTGTGCGCAGCGTCTGTGGGACAAACGTGGGCATCTTCGGGCTGATCACGCCGGAGACGGCCACCTCGTCATCTCCCGGGGGGACGTGGTTCGTGGATCCCATCCCGGTGGCTCGGGTCCTCATTCCAATCATGCGCCGTGCCGGCGCCCAGCGCATCATCGCGCTGACACACCTGCACGTTGAAGATGACGAACGTCTTCTCAGGAGCGTGGCGGAGGTGGATCTCGTCATCGGCGGGCACGAGCACGATCCGCTGACGCGCACGGTCGGTGGACGCCTGATCGCCAAGGCCGGCTCGGATGCGAAGTGGCTGGGTGTAACCCGCATCCCCCTGCAGGGCGCGCCGACAGCGTCACATGAGCTGCTGACGGTGGACGAGAAGTCGCCGACCGATCCGGCGATGACGGCGCTGGTGAAGCGCTACACGGATCAGCTGGCCAGGGATCTTGAACTCGTGATCGGGGAGACGACGATTTCTCTCGACGCCCGCAACCAGGTCGTCCGCCAGCAGGAAGCGCCGCTGGGGAACTACATCGCCGATGCGATGCGGGCGGCTGTGAGCGCCGACGTCGCCATCACCAATGGAGGCGGCATCCGCACGAATGCCGTCTTACCGGCAGGATCGATCCGCCGGCGCGACGTCTTCGCCTGGCTCCCCTTCGGAAACGTCGTGGTGAAGGCGTCGGTGCGCGGGGCGGCGATCCGCTCCGCGCTCGAGAACGGCGTCAGCCAGTGGCAACAGGTGGGCGGCCGCTTCCCCCAGGTCTCGGGTTTGTCCTACACGTTCAATCCCGACAGGACCTTAGGATCCCGTGTGCTCGACGTGAAAGTCGGCGGGCAGCCGCTCGATGACAACGCGACGTACACCGTAGCGACCAACGACTTCATGCTCGGCGGCGGGGATGGGTACGCGATGCTGCGCTCGGGGGAGGTGCTGGTCAGCGCGGCGGGCGGCCCACTCATGGTGACCGTGGTGATCGAGGCGGTTCAGCGGGCGCGCGTGATCAGCCCTAAAGTGGAAGGCCGCATCACAATCTCGCGTTGACCCAACGATATCGGGGGTGGCACATGGGGATCACACGCTTGGCGATGGTGTTAGGTCTCGCAGCCGTCTTGATGGTGGCGGCAAGTCCATCGTTGACCGACGCGCAGGCGGCGCGCTACGAGGTCTGGGTCATCGACCAGGCCGACGCCGCCCGGGGCGGGGCGAAGCTGTATATCTACGATGGAGCCCGGCTGGCAGCCGGGCAGATGCCCACCCCCGAGGTCATCGACCTCAACGCGGGCGCGACTGGAGTCGGCGACGGCCCCGGCGTCCGCCCGCATATGGTGGCCTTCAGTCCCGGATTCACGCATGCGCTGATCTCCAACGTGGCGAGCGGGCACGTCTATGTGATGCGCGCCGCCGACCGGAGGATCGTGGCCAGCATCGACGTCGGCGAGCAGGCGCACCATGCCGAGGCGACGCCCGACGGCGCGTTCATCCTGGCGGCCAACCAGAACGGCAAGCGGCTGGCGCGCATCCGGGCGGATTTCGGCGCGGAGCGGTTCACGTACAACCGGGCGGATGACCTGGATCTGGGCGCGATGCAGGATGCGGCTCATCCGGACAACGCACCGATCTGCCCGCTCGTGACGGGGGAGGACGCCTACATCACGTTGCGCGGCGGGGGATTGTACGTCGTAGACTATCGGTCGACGCCCATGCGCGTGGTGAAGAACTACGGTCGCGACCAGATCGCGCCCGCCGGGTGCGGAGGCGCGCTTGCCGCAGGAAAGATCTACATCAACTCGGGGACTGCCACCAGTTCGGATCTGTACGTCTTTGATCCACGCTCAGATGCGCTGCTGAAGCGCCTCAACTTCGCCTGGGCCGGCTCGGACGCGCACGGGGTACTCGTGACCGGCGGGGGACGGTACCTCTGGATGAACAACCGCGCCGACTGGAACATCGTTGTCGTCAGTACGGCCAGTGACAGCCTCGCGGGGTTCATCACGAATCTGGGCGGCGCGCCCGACATCATGGGGCTGTCGCCGGACGGCCGCCTTGTCTTCATCGCGATGCGCGGGCCGAACAACCTCACCGGGGGTCCGACGGCAAAAGGAGACCGACCGGGGTTTCTGGTGCTCGAGGCCACCGATAGCGGTCGCAGCGCCAGGCGCGTGGCCTTCGTGGCGATCGGCGACCAGACCCCCGCCTCACCGACCGATCCGCACACACTCGGGGTCCGGCCCCTACGTTAGGCAATCGGCCATCGACGACAAGACGACGGTGCGGGAACTGAAGGCCATGGTGGAACGCTTCGTGCGGGAACGCGACTGGAACCAGTTCCACACGCCGAAGAATCTGTCGGTGGGGATGGCCGTCGAGGCGGCGGAA